>DASRRN010000333.1:0-7443 GCA_035695685.1 Acidobacteriaceae bacterium
CAGCGGCCAGCAGCCATTGTTTGCAGTCAGGCGTTTCGAAAAGCGTACCTCAGCGGCTGAAGCCGTCAAGCACAGGCGATTTACGGCACGGCTGAAGCCGTGCCCTTCGTACAGAGTTTCTCCTCACCTGGAGAACGTACCTCAGGGGCTAAAGCCCTCAACGTCAGGAGGATTTACGGCCCGACTAAAAGTCGTGCCCTGATACAAAGCCTCAGAGCGGTGACTACCCAAACTTCTGTGTTCCGCCAATTTAGATCTATAAATCTATTGCGTAAAGGGCACCCGGGCGCCGTCTTCGGGGCAAATGGGGTACAGCCTGAACCGCGCGATTTATTTCTTCGCAATCCCGAAGCCGGCGAGAATCACCTAGATCAGGCTGTCCGCTGATCGTTCCCTTATTGGGTTGCCATCGCTATCGCCGGCTTTCCGCTTACAACCTGCATCACGTCTGCCTGCGCGCAGCGCCCGTGGAGAGACTTGCCAACGCACCTCACTTGCCAAGATTCCCCGCAAAGCTCTTCGCGTTCTCCCATGCCCCTGGCATCACATACCAAACGAAATCCTTCGCGGCGATGCCATCTAACGCCTCGTGTGACCCAAGGTGAAAATTCCGGTTACGCCACATAAAGTCGCTATTGAATCCCCCGCTGATTTTCTTATCCGGGAAATTGCTGGCCGGCATCGCAACCGCCAACCCGAACGTTCGTGATTCATCCTTATACCAGCCGCCGGCAATCGAGTTGGTCTGGCTCGCCGTGCATGGGCAGTTCTCCGGGCTTACAGCCCGGATGGTAAACTCCCAGGGAACATACGATGCAAAGTCAAAGCTGAATGGGCCAACCTTCTCATCCGCAACGTGGATCAGCCGCTCTTTCAGACGAAGATAGTACGCCGGAGCACCCTTAGGATTGGGAACCCATTCCGCATGGGTTTCCAGCACGTAAGGGGAATCGTAACTGAGCGGGACCATATCGTTCTCCCGCCCGTCCCACACCGCAACCAGCGCCTTGGGATAAAACCCATTGTTGTGATTGAAATCCAGCATCGTAGTCACGGTATCGAGGCTACGATTGTGATCGCACGCAATACCCGTCACCGGGGAGTTAGCGCTCCCATCTCCGGCTTGCGTCGGGTTGTAGTCCCCTTCCCACGCACCTTCCATATGGTTATGAAAGGCCATCTGCAATAGGCCGCCGCCGTTATACTTCCACACGTGCTCCTGCCCGCCGTAAATGAGAGAAACGAGAGCCCCGCCCTGTGTGATATCAAAGGTGGCTTTCTGTTCGCCGGCAGGATCCACCAATACCACCGCCTGATCAGTTTGGTTCGGCTGCGGCTTGAACTCAGAAGCGGTACACGCAATCGCATTTGCCTGGGCGGTCGGCGGCGAAGGAACAAGTTCCGGCGCCTCAGGGTCTACCGTCTTATCCGTCGCCGGCTGCGCCTCCGCAAATGCGCGTGCCTGCTGCCAGGCTCCGGCGCACACATACCAGGTAAACCGCCGAGCCGATGTTCCTTCCATCGACTGCTCAAGCACCGTAGCGAAGGTTCTACGCGGCGCAGCCCAAACCGCGTTGTAAAGCAGCACTACATATTCAGCATTCGGCCGATAGTAAACGCGCGGAGTATGCCATCCGGCAGTAGGCACGACCATCGCAACGCCATCCGTTTGCGCTGAATCCTGATACCGGCCGCTGGCCAGCGCGCCTGTGTCCTTACCAGAACAGGGTGTCTTCTCCAAACACTTCTCGGGATAACTAGCCGCGTGCTCGAACTCCCACGGCGCTGCTACGTTCAGATACCACTCCAGCGGACCAGTGCCCTCAGAAGCGACATTGACCACCGATTGATCAAGCTTAAGATAGAACCGTGGCGATCCCCTCGGGTTGGCGACCCAGCTAGCGTTCGTCTCAATCGAAAAACGCGTCGAATAACCAGCGGGGTAGTTATCGCTGATGTGACCGGCGTTCACACCGAGTAACGCCTGCTTTTGAAACGAGCTGTCCGAGCCGCGATCTTCCATCATGGCAAAAGCCCGCATACTCCGTTCGCCGGCACAACTAACGCCCGATACAACCGCCGGAATACCCATGCTGGAACCGCCCTGGTCCGGACTATACGCCGCCCAATAGGCGCTTACGTTCTTAAGCTCGGGATTTTTGCTGTGGCTGGGTGCAAACATCGAGACGCTTGCGCCCGCTGTCTGGCCAAAGAGCATCTCATGGCCCCGATATCGCAACGAGATCAAGCTTCCGCCGTGGGTAAGGTCAAAACGGGCTTCTTGCTCCCCTGCTGGGTCGTGCAGTACCACAACCTGCACCTGTTTTTGCACCTGCGGAAACTGCCATGCGACGACGGCCTTAACAGGAAAATCTTCAACTGGGCAGGTAACGTTCGGGATAGCCTGGGCCAGCACAGGCAGACAGGAACCGAGCAGGATTGCAACTACACCGATGAGCTTCATTGGAGTTTCCTTCTGATGGATTGCGTCTGTTGGTTTTGACGGTCGCCGCAAACCCAAAGGTTCAGGCCTGCGCTGCAGAAACGGCGATCTCTAAGAATTAACCCGCTGGCAAAAATCAAGCAAACGAAGTCGAGGCTGGGATCTAGAGAGACCCCAGCCTCGGCCTGCGGCTCGTAGGATACTAGAAGCGGAAATACGCCTCCATCTGTAGTTTGCGGGCCGAGTTCGACTGCACGGTCACTTGGCCGAAGGTAGGCGTCGTGATATCGGTGTTCACGCCGCCGAATACCGACCGATTGAAAATATTGAAAGCATTCGCCTTGAGCTGCAGTCTCATCTCCTCACGGATGGGAAAGCTTTTCGACAGTGCGATATCTTCGTTTTTGTAAGTCTGGTTGCGAAGAGAACGATCCGCCAACGTGCGTGGAGTGTCTCCAAACCCGTAAGGCGCTGGATTCGTAAACGCATTCACATTGAAGTACGGCGTGACTCCGGGAAATCCGGTACCGATATTCGCCAACTTTACTGCTGGGCTTCCGGGAGCGTAATCCGCGTAGCAACCGTTGGTGCCGTTACCAATGACCCCGTGATGCCCACCATACGGGTTGTTGGCGCAAGCCGCCGCGATGCTGAGAAGTGGTGTGCCTTCGATGTAAGATTCAATCCCGGAAATCTGCCAGTTGCCGACGATCCCATCGAGAATCCGGTTGTTGACGTTGAATGTCTTACCCTTGCCGACCGGAAGTTCGTAGACCTCGGTGATAGTCAGAGCCTGCGGAGTATCGATGAAGCCGACGCTCCTCTCCTTGTTCCACTGATAAGCCGACCGCGCGTCTGCGCCAAAGAATTGAACGCCGTCCCCGCCGTCATCCATTTCTTTGCTCCAGGCGTAGGATGCGAGCAGATAGAGTCCATCCTTGAAGTTGTGCGTGATCGTTGCCTGCAAAGCGTTGTAGCTCTGCGTTCCAAAATCAGACCATGGATCCGGTCCTTCAAAAGTGCTGCCCAGGGCGTCATATTGTGGGAAGGGCCTTAGAGCCTGTCCAATAGATCCGACGAAATTGGCAAACGGAATCTTTATGCCGGGTATGATCGCATTTGCCTGGGCGAGCGTGGTTGCATTCACCGGTTGGTTAAGCAATGGTCCGAGCTTAAAGTAACTCGGATCCACTTGGTTGGAGTAGATGCCTACACCACCATCCAGCCCGGTAAAGTGGGTACTTGTTCCGGCGTAAGTAAGATTGACTACGAACGAGCCAGGAAATTCTCTTTCCAGGGTAAGAGCCCACTGCTCAGTGTATGGAGAGCGGCCTGCTGTACTCGGACGATTATAGGAATAGCTCCCATTGTCTCCCGGCATCTCCGTCGTATACCCGGTAGCAAGGGTCGGGGAAAAGAATGGTGGATGTTGGTATGCAGGGATCCCGTTATCAAGCTGGAAGGCGGGCGTTATGCCGCCATCACCCGTAGAGAAGGTGGGCGCAGCGGAGTAGCCCTGCAGCCCTACTCCCTGCTGCTCGCCGTTACCGCCTAATGCCCCACCGTTGTAATGGACAATCGCAAAGGAAGAGCGGACGACCGTAACCGGAGTTACCCTATACGCAAAACCTACTCGCGGCCCAAAGGTCAGATAGTGAGTAGCCACATTGGTACGGCAATTACAAGAGTCCGGACCATGGCCGGCGAACTGGATAATGCCCGGAGCATTGCTTGCCGCGCTATTAGGAAAATTCGGATTGAACCAGGACGCACGATTTTGAACTTCCGTAAATGGCTTCGGAATTGAGTAGCGAAGACCTACGTTGATGGTCAGTCTCGGGCTCATCTTCCAATCGTCCTGCGCGTACATGGCGTAGTTTTGCCAGCGTCCACCTGTTCCCTGCACTGATGCATCCAGAAAACTTGCGTTGTCGACCAACCCCAGCAGAAAGCTGGCATACGCGTTTCCGGTGGTTGGATCCAGCGATCCTGCGCTCGGTCCGCTGGTTATGAACCCGCCCGTCTCACTGTTATTGAAGACCAGCCCATTGTTCCATTGGCTAGGTAGCTGAAGGTTTTCCTGTTGATAGATTACCTGGCCGCCAAACGTGAAACTGTGTCTTCCCTTGACCCACTGGACATTGTCCTGGACAACCTCGGAAGCGGGGATCTCAGCGAATCCGGTATTTCCCTGATCCCAACCGGTAGGGGAATTGGGGCCATTGAAGGTTTCCATCGGGAAAATATCGGTCAACTGCCCATCGGGAAGACCAGTCAGTCCGAGTTTGGCTGGCCAGCCACCACCCGCGGTCGGATTCCCGTTAACCGACGAAACCCGTAGAAAATTAACTCCAAGCAAATTCAGAAGGTTTGGAGTGATGATCTGCGTATCGTTGACCTGCGCGATGTATTGGATGGACTGGGAAGTGCGGGCACTGCTATAGGGCACCGGCAAAACAGTACCAAGGGAGACCGGTACGTTTGTGCTTCTTTCGAAAAGAAAAGAGGCGCGGTTGCCGTGGCTCAGCCCTGCGTCCACCTTGGCCAGATAAGCCTTATTGGTGAGTCCGTTCGTGTACGTATTGAAATAGTTATTGCTCAGGCTGGAATTCTGTGGCGTGGGCAGGTAAGACTGGATCTTCGCCGCCACCGCGGAGTTGACAGGTACCTGGTTGCCGGGAAAGGGCGTCCGGGTGGTGACGCCGTTCACCGTAGTGGTTGTCCTTGGATCGTAGATTACATTGGGAAAGGCGCTGAAGTCGCCGGTCCGTTCTGCGACTGTGGGGATGGTGACAAATGTCGGACTCGATCCAGTTACCACCTTAAATCCATCGTAGCTGCCGAAGAAAAAGATACGATCGCGCCAAATAGGACCACCAACAGCAGCGCCGTATTCATTCTGATGTTCAACCGGCGTCGGTCCGGTCCGGTTGAAATAGCCCTTGGCATCAAATATGGTGTTGCGGATATTTTCGAAAACAACACCATGGAAGTGGTTGGTGCCAGACTTGTACACCAGGTTGGCGATTCCCTGGCCGTCGTAGTAGGCCGGAGCACCACTCGTGATCACCTGAAATTGATCGATGTTTTCCGTGGAAATCGATATAATGTTTTCCCAGCCGCCCTGTAACTCTGAGGAAACCAGCGGGAGCCCATTGATATAGATCTGGGCCGACACGCCGGTGCCACCGTTGAAGTCGAGACCGAAGTCGTCGCCGCCGCCTGGCTGGGCGCCTGCTGGCTGGGAGACGCCGGGAACCAGGCTCAAGAATCCTACTGGGCTCTTGGGACCGCCGTTCATGGCGATCGGCAGTGCTTCGTAGGTTGCCTGCGGGATGGTATTTTCTACCGTTCCATTCTCCGTGTACAGTTCAGGCAGATCCGCGGAGCTGACCACAACCTTTTGCTGTTCCGAACCGACTTTGAGAGAGACGTTCAGGCCAAGTTGCGTAAGCGCATCAAGGGTAATGTGCTCCTGGATATAGGGTGCGAACCCGGCCATGTTCACCTCAAGGGTGTAATCGCCCGGCGGCAGCGCCGACAGCACATAAGTGCCTCCACCCGAGGTCTTTTGCGTAGACCTCAACCCGGTGCCGTTATTTGTCGCAGTCACCGTGGCGCCGCCAATGTTCGCACCGGACGGGTCCTGCACAATGCCCTGGATCGTTCCCGTGCCGGCGGCCTGTCCATGCGCCCGTACCGCATAGAACATGGATGCCAAGAGGAATAACGTTAGGGTGAGGGCTTCCTTGCGTAAAAGCCTCAAAAAATTCGATGAACAAAGAGCCTGTGTCATGTCCTGCCTCAAAAATGTGGTCTAGCTTAGGTCTAGCTTCCTGTTTTCGGCAAGCCGTTCACCTCACCCTGATCGGGTGTCGGCGCGGTCGACGAATTCCCGAAGGCCCGTATACCAAATGAGAAACTTACTTCCTAATGGTAGGCAGTGAGGAGCTTAATCACTCCAACGGAAGGTTGTCAAACTTATTCGAGGTGACTTCTACAGGGTACTCAGAGGGTCATTACCTGGCGTTTATCCATTACTTCCGCGGAATGCCTGCAGCGTGACCGGCCCCAGCAATCCCGATTCCAGGAGCGCGTCGTCAGGGTGGAACGGATTTCCGGTCATCCAAGTGAGGCGCTGGTCTTCGGGTAGATTGCTGTCGCGGATCAAGCGGTTGATCCAGAGATTGGCCACAATGATCTCCAGCGAATTACCGTGGGGCTGCAACAGACCTGTCGGAATCGCAAGCCGCCACGGCTCACACCAAACAACTCCCAGGTCGCGTCCGTTGACTTTCACCGATGCGATGTTAGCCACGCGTCCCAGCGAGAGAAAGTAGCGCTTGCTGGAATCGGGCCGATCGCAATCGAACGACGTCTTATAAGTTGCCTTGCCCGAGTAGTAGCGGATTCCCGGCTCTGGCCGCTTACTCCAGTCCTCCAGCTGAGAGAAGACAATGCTCTGTGGCCCACCCCATCTTGGGTCGAAGCCGATCTGCCACGGAGCCGAAAGGGTGGCGACATCTTCATGGCGAGGAAAGTTTTGCAGGTGACTGGACGAATTTTCAATGGAATGGGCAGGCGCGGGCTTGCGGAAAACCACAAAGCCGCTTTCCAATGGTTGCAGCTCAATCGGAATCTCGGTTCGACCACCGCCCTGCGAGAATTCAGGCAGAGTGCGTACTTCTCCGGTGACCGCATCCCACCACTCCGGCTGGCGACCGGTCACGCGAAAGCGGCAGGTAGCGCTTTGTGGCTGCTCCTCACCATTGGCAATGAAATAGATGTCCTCACCGCCATCCACGCGATGGATGAAACGGAAGGGCGCGTCCGCTTCGAAGTCGTTTTGAACACCCATCCGTTCCAGTAATTCCGCGGTCGAAAGGTAACTGGGATAGATATCCCCCTGCTCGATCGACGCATCATTCAGTTTCCACGGCGCCATGTTGTACGCGCCCAATTCCGTGGCGGGTGACGGCGAGCCGCCTTCGGTGGCTGAA
>DASRRN010000334.1:0-4841 GCA_035695685.1 Acidobacteriaceae bacterium
ATCGTGGTCAAACTGGCTGCCGGGCGGGTTGGGGGTTTGGTTGGTCACCCCGGACAGGGCGAGAGCTGCTGAATTGGCGACCGCAATATGCCCATCCACACGGGTGAAAAATCCTGGGTGACCGCGGGAGACGGAATCGAGATCCTGCCGCGTGGGCAGCCTCTGGTCGGTCCAAAGGGTGTGATCCCAACCTCCGCCGAGGAGCCATTGTCCCGGGAGTGCGTGGCCGGCGGCGGCGCTCACCCGATTAAGCATGTCTGCGAGGGAGGTGCACCCGGTCAGATCAACAGCGAGCTTATTTTGCCCTGCGTAGGCCAGGTGCACGTGGGCATCGTTGAAGCCGGGCATGACGAAAGCCCCTTGCAAATCGATGAGCCTGGTTCCCGGCTGTTTTTTGCGCAAGACGGAGGCGTCATCTCCGATGGCTACAATTGAATTCCTTCCCACTGCGATGGCGGTCACTCGCTGCGGGCTGCCTTGGTCAAGGCCCACGCCGGTGAGGATACTTCCGTTGTAATAGATCGCGGTCACGGGCGAGGACGTTGGAGCGGAGACGAGTGGAAGCGCCGCAAACAAGAGGCATAGGTATTCACAGCGGGCGATCATTATTTGCCGGCATCCGCCTGTGCCTGGGAGATGTGATCCAAAGCCAGCAGGAGAAGAAGAAGAATGCGCTTGAGCGCCAGCTCCCGACCGCTGGCGTCATACCACTCACCGCGGGTATGGATCCCGCCGCCATCACCCCCGGCACCGATGCTGAGCGCGGGGATACCCAGGGACAAGGGGATATTTGCATCAGTGGAGGCGACGCGCTTCTCGGTGCGAATACCGAGGTGGCGGTCTACCGCAAGGAGGGCTTCGAGCAGAGGGGAATTGTCGTTTAGCCGTCCTGCCGGCCGGTCACCAATCCGATCGATCACGAACTCCACCGGTCCCAGACCTGGTCCAACACCTGCTCCGGCGCCTTTGTTGCTGGTGGTTCGGCTGGAGGAGTTGGCCACCAGCACCGCGTCTTCGACGGCGCGACGCAACTCCACTTCCAACCGGACTAATTGATCGGCTTCGAGACTACGCAGGTCAAAGCGGGCAGTCGCGAGTTCGGGGATGGAGTTTACCGAGCTGCCCCCTTCGATGGTGCCGATATTCAGTGTGGTGCGGGGTGAGGCCGGCAAAGCCACATCACTCATGGCCGCGATTGCCCGGCTCAGCACCACGATCGGGTTAGGGGTGCCCGCATCCGTCCACGAATGGCCGCCCGGGCCCCGCATGGTGACCAGATAGCGCCGGCTGCCGAGTGCCTGAGTGACCACTACTTCGCATCCGGCACCGTCGAGCACCACATTGGCGCCAATGCGTTGGCTCCACGGAGAAGGTCCGTATAGATAACGCATGCCGCGGAGATCGCCCTCGCCTTCCTCGCCGACATTGCCGGCAAAGAGGAGGTCGCACGGAAGCTCCATCCCGCAGCTTTCGAGCGCGGCCGCCATCGCCAGCAGGCCGGCTACACCGGCGCCGTTGTCGCACGCCCCCGGCGCTTCCAGGCGATTGTGCTCCACCAAGGGAGCAATCGGAGTGTGGAGGGGAAAAACTGTGTCGATATGAGCCGACAACATCACGCATGGTTGGCTGGTCCGCGATCGATCGCCGGGATAACAACCAAGCACATTACCTTCAGAGTCGATTTCCACCTGCTCCAGCTTCAGTTCGCGGAAACGTTCGGCCAACCACTCTGCTCGCTTGCCCTCGCCAAACGGAGGTGCGGCGATCGAAACCAGCTCCTGCTGCCACTGCATCATCTTGCGATCATGCAAATGGAACCACTGGAAGGCTGCATGAACGCGCGGCAGCGAAGCCAGTTGGCCGATGCGGGAAAATGCTGAGTGGGTAGCGGCGCCGGACATACCAGACCCTCAGAGTAGCATCCTCGTTTGCAGTTACTTTTCGAAGTAATCGACGTTGACCAGGAATAGGCCTCGTGCCGGCGCTGTCGGGCCTGCTCGCTCGCGGGAGCGTGACGCGAGGATCGCCGGAATCTCTGTCTCCGCAAGATTGCTTCGTCCCACTTCGAGAAAGGTTCCAACCAGGTTCCGCACCATGTGATGGAGGAAGCCATTTCCACGCACTCGATAGAGAAGTAGCTGGGCTTCGGGCTCTTGAATCCACAGCGAAGTATGGAGGCAGCGCACGTTGCCGCGGGAATCGGAGTCGCTGGCGGCGAAGGAGGTGAAGTCGTGCTCGCCCAAAACCCTGCTCGCAGCGCTTTGCATAGCTTCCACATTCAATGGTGTGTTCAGTGCGTAAACGTAGCGAGCCTGCCAGGGCGGGCAGAGATCTCCGCGAAAAATTTTGTATTCATAGGATTTTGCCCGAGCACTATGCCGTGCATGGAAGTCGCTTCTGACCCGAGCGGCGCTCAGGACACGGATAGCTGCCGGCAAAATGCGGTTGAGCGCACGGGCGAGGTTTGCTTCGGGGATTGGCGCCGCCAGTGCAAACGATGCCACCTGGCCCAGTGCGTGCACGCCTGCATCGGTGCGGCCTGAGCCCTGGGGCAACACTTCTTCGCCGGTGATGCGGGCTAGTGCATCGCGCAATACGCCTTGCACGGTCAGATGGCCGGGTTGTACCTGCCAGCCATGGAAGTCGGTACCGTCATAGGCCAGCACCAGTTTCCACATCGAGGCGTCAGTCTGCATTCGGGGATTTCCCTTGCGCCATGGTCGAAGGCAGAGAATAACGCAACCTTGGCTGCGATATACTCGGCAAAAAGATAGGTTTGACCCCCCATCGATGGAACGATTGGCCGGTCAGGAGCGTAATGCCTTTCATACCGGCAACCATGGTTCCTTACGCAGTGAGCGAGCGAAAACTAGAGTCATCGGGCGACCATGCCGCATCTGCCATGCTAGCTCTAAATTATTAGACAGAACGGTGAGGGCCCGAGGCCTGAACCCCGAGATTTTGACCCCACGATGAAAAATTCAGAATCCCGTCGCAGTTCCTATCGTCTTCCCAAGCTCTGCTTACGCTGGTATCGCCAGCATGGACGACGGTTGTTCCTCAAGCTGCAAGCGACCGCGGCCATCGTGTCTGTGCTGAGCGCGTATATGCCGGTACCGGCAATGGCACAGCAAGCGCCGGCAGCTGCCCCCGCTGCCCCACCGGCCCCGGGTCTTCCGCCGGCGCCGATGCCGAATTACACCCCGCCGCTTTATTTGCATACGGGCGGAAGGAGCTTCGAGGCGCCTCACAAGGTTTTTCCGAACTACCTGAAGACCTGGGAACCCATCTCGGTGACGGCGCCGGTGACCACCAACTCCCAGCGTCTGGATGGGCTGGTTCACAATGGCAAGATTTATCTGAGCCTTGCGGATGCGATCGTTCTCGGCCTCGAGAACAACTACGATATCGCCATCCAGCGCTACAATCTGGACATCGCAGACACTGAGTTGCTGCGGGCGCGAGCTGGCTCCAGTCTTCTGGGCGTCAGCGCCGGCCTGGTGCAGGGCACGCTGAGCGGGTCATCAGGGAGTAGTTCGAGCTCACTCAGCTCGGGCGGTGGTCCCGGCGGTACAACGACTGCGGTTGGGGGCGCCGCTACTGGTTCCGGTGGTCTCTCGCAAACGACCAACGGCAGCGGTCCGACGCCGGAAGTGATGGACCCTGTCCTCACCGGAACCATGCAGCTCGAACGGACAACGTCCCCGCAGTCGACGCCTTTTGCCAGCGGAACTTCGACACTGAATCAGAACTCAGACACCTACAATTTCAATTACAACCAGGGTTTCATTACCGGCACCCAGCTCCAGGTCGGCTTCACCAACAGCCGCATCACCAGCGACAATATCTTTAATGCGTACAGTCCGGAGTTGCAGTCGACGTTTCGGGCGACCGTGACCCAACATCTTCTCAATGGTTTTGGTCCGGGCATCAACGGCCGTTTTATTCTTGAAGCGAAGAACACGCGCCGCATTACGGATTCCGCGTTTCGCCAGCAAATTCTCTTCACCATCAACCAGATTGAGAACATCTACTGGTCGTTGGTGGGCGACTATGAGGATGTGCAGGCGAAGCAGCGTGGTCTCGAGCAGTCCACCCGGCTGGCTTCGGACAACCGCAAACAATTGCAGATCGGCACCCTTGCGCCGCTGGATGTTCTGAACGCCGATAACCAGGTGTCGACCGACACGCAGGCGCTGATCACGTCCCAGACCAAGCTTGAGTTTCAGCAGTTGATCATGAAACAGGCGATCAGCCGCAATCTGAGCGATCCGGTTCTTTCGAGTGCCCCGGTCATTCCCACGGATCGAGTCTCGCTGCTTGAAATGCCGGAAGAGCGGACCCCGGTCGAGGATCTGGTGCAAAAGGCGTATGCCAATCGCCCTGAGATCGAGCAGAATATTCTTAATTTGCGCAACAATGAGATCACGCTCAGAGCAACCAGGAATAATTTGTTGCCCACGGTGGACCTGTATGGTTTCTATGGCAGTGCTGCGCTGGGCGGCTCTAAGAGTCCCTTCTGCTCGACCGAATTTTTCGGCCCCCAGGCTTGCAATCTTCCTACCGTGGGCTACGGCACAGTCTTCACCAACCTGTTTAATAGCTCGGGCCCGGACAAGGGAGCCGGCGTAAACGTTACTATCCCGCTGCGGAATCGCACGGCGCAGTCGCTGCAGGCTCGCGCCCTGCTCGAATATCGACAGGCGGAAATGCGGCTGCAACAGCTCTATATTCAGGTGCGCATTCAAGTCATCAATGCGCAGTATGCGCTGACCCAGGACCGGGCCGGCGTGCAAGCCGCGCTGGCTGCCCGCGAGTACAACTTCCAGTCCTATCAAGCC
>DASRRN010000335.1:0-3579 GCA_035695685.1 Acidobacteriaceae bacterium
TAGATCCGCGAGGCGCTTCGCTCAGGATGACGGTCTTGTGGGAGTTTTGAAAAACATTCCGGTTGGGTGTGCCAAAAATAAGAAAAATCAAAAAAGTCACAACCTCTCAGGATGACGCCTTTCTGCAGGGGACTGAAAAACATCTGGTCGGGTGCAAAAAACACGAAAAGATCGAAAAAGTCACAGGCTCTCAGGATGACGATTTCGTGGGAGTTTTGAAGAAAAACGTTCAAAACAAGTTAGCGCTTATGGGACTGCGTGCTGGCTATTTTCAGGATTTTCAGGCGTCCCTGCGGGACTAGTAGAACCGGTGACGGATTGAGTCTCTGAGGGATTCTACCTCCGAGGTTCCAGCCGTTGCTGACGGGATGATGCCAACCGCGCTCGATTTCTTCAATACCGGGGTTTAACTAGGCATGAAAATCGCGGCCTTTTCGTTCCGGACCGAATCCGAAAATCAGGAACAGACAAAAGATCACGCACATCTCGAAGATGGTCAACGCCCATCGATAGCCGAGATGCTTGCGCAGGGTGAACTCCACAACAACCGACGGCGCCGCAAACAATACGCCTAGCTGGTAGACGACACCGGGAAACAAGCTGCGCACGCTGCTGGGGGAGAGCTCGTTGAGGTGCGCGGGAATCACGCCATAAGCTCCCTGCACACCCCACTGCATCATGAAGGATCCAACGGCGAGCATTGCTATCGTTGACCCGAAGGCCCATAGGGGAATGGAGAGCGCACAGATGATCAAAGCCAGGATGATGGCGTAACGCCGGCCCAGGCGGTCAGAGTAATGACCGATCACCAGCGCACCCAGGATGGCGCCGATGTTGTACAGCACGGCGAGGTTCGAAACCACGGCGTTGGAAAAGCCATGCACCGTTTTGAGGAAATCGGGATAGAGATCCTGAGTGCCGTGCGACAAGCAAGTGATGGCGGTCATCATGAGCACCAGGTAGACGAAGTCTTTCTTGTGCTGCCAGACTACCCGTGCCACTTCACCAAAGCTGGCGAGACGGTGCTTCTGCCATGAAGAGGACTCAGGAGAGAGCAAGGTAAGTACCGCGATCACGGCGGCAAGAACGAGACCGCAAAGAAACATCCACCTCCATCCGAACCGTGGTTCGATCACGCGCAGAGCGACTGCGGCCAGGAGATATCCCCCGGAATAGCCAGCCTGCATGATTCCGGAGAATAGGCCGCGCCAACGCTTGGGAGAGCTCTCCATCACCAGAGAGGCGCCGATGCCCCAGTATCCTCCCATGCCGATGCCATAGAGCGCCCGCAAGAGGACAAACACGGCGTAGCTGGGTGCGAAGGGAGTGAGCGCGGTGATGATGGAGAAATACAGAACAGAGGCGATCAGCGGGCGGCGGCGGCCATGGCGATCGGCCAGGGAGCCTAGAACCACTGCTCCAACCGGTCGCATTGCCAGGGTCACGGTGATCGTCCAGACAATGTCGCCCTTGCTTACGTGGAAGTTGTTGGCGAGAACGTCGACCAGGAAGACGAGCACGAAAAAGTCGAACGCGTCGAGGATCCAACCGAGAATCCCGGAGGAGACGGCGAACCCCCATCGCGGGGATACGGTTTCGGCGTGGTTGACGACGCTGACCGCATCCGAGCCCGGCCGGGATGGCTTCATCCATTCCATCTATAGTCTCGCTAAGGTTAGACCGCCATCCAGAACCAGAACCGCGCCGGTTGCATAGGGGAGTTCCCCCCGGGCCAGCATGCTGGCCGCGGTACCGATGTCCTCCGGGGTTCCCCATCGTCTCTCAAGCAAAATGCCGCCCTCGATCAGAGCGTCGTACTTACCCTTGACTCCCTCCGTCATGTCGGTCTCGATAATGCCGGGACGTATTTCATAGACGCCGATGCCGTACTCCGCCAGACGCGCTGCCCAGAGTTTGGTGGCCATGGCGATGCCCGCTTTCGAGATGCAGTAATCGCCCCGGTTCACGCTGGCGACCGTGGCGGAGACGGAACTGATATTGATAATCGAACGTTGTTGTCCCGGTTGGCGGATCATCCAGGCGGCAACGCTCTGGGTGAGAAAATAGGGGCCGCGCAGATTGGTGGCAATGAGTTCGTCAAAGCTTTCTTCGCTGGCATCGAGCACATCGGCCCGAATGCGGGGCGCGATGCCTGCGTTGTTGACTAGAACGTCCAGCCGGCCAAGCTGGGCTTCGATGGTTGCTAAGAGTTGTTTGCGGTCCACCGCCGACGCTACATCCGCTACGACATAGATGGAGAGTGGGCTTCGCTTTTTTAATTGCTCGAGTACTGGTTGAACCTGCTCGGCCGGACGCCTTCCGGTAATCGCAAGGGTGAAGCCAGCTTCCGCGAGCTTGAGCGCAACGCCCAGACCGATGCCGCGCGTGCCGCCGGTTACCAGCGCCACCCGATCCTTATTCCCCATGCTCCGCTCCGAAGAAGGTGTAATAGCTGGAATTGGCGAGCCGGGTGATGAGCAGACAGAGCTCCAACAGATGGTAGTCGCCCCACATGCAGGCTTCGCCGCAGGGGATCTTGGCATCGGGGGGGACGTAGTCCCAGCCGTTGGGGCGATGGTAGATGCTTTGCAAGAGGAGACCTTCATGCTGAGGATCGACCGCAAGATAAGGTTCCTGCAGCAACTGCTCCGCGATGGTGAGTCCGGCCTGCGTATAAACTTCACCGGCTGTGCCAAGTAGATGACCGAGACGAAGTAATCCCTGAGCGGCGATGGCGCTGGCGGAAGCGTCGACCGGCTCATAATCGTTGTATGGATCGGCCGGTTTAGCCTGCCAGTCACCTAACCGGCGCAACTGCGGCGCTCCGGTATCCCAGTAGCAGATGCCATCACGGGCGCTGGCCTGCTGGATGTAGAAGTCGCAACAGGCGCGCCCGGCCTTTTCCAACGGGGCGAGCGTCTCCTGCTTGTCGGCAGGGCTGTCCGCGGACTGAAGAAATTCCATCAACTCGGGGAAGCCGAGCATTGCCCAGGCCAGGCCTCGAGTCCAGGTGGTAAAAGGCGAGTAGCCTTGCTGCGATGACGGGCAGCGGAAGACGCCACTCGCGGGATTGAAGATGGCTTCGTGGACGGTTCGGCCGCGCAGCGCGGGCACATCGTAGTGATCGCGTCCTTCGCCGTAATAGATGTTGAAGAGCGCGGAGGTTTTGGCATGGACGAGCGCCCTGTCCAGCAGGTTGATGCGCCGATCCTGTTCCGCCTGGAGCGAGTGCCCAAGCTGGTGAGCCATACAGCAGATGCGCAGGGTGCGAATGGTGTCGATAAACAGAGAGTGGCTGCCATTGAAGGAGTAGATGTAGCCGAGACCATCCTTTAGGGGGGTCCAGCGCGCGGCCTGCACCGCACCACTTACCTTTAACGCGAGCTCGTAATAGTGGAGCTCCCATGGGTTCATTGGAATGCGCCCTTCGAGCATGAGGCGGCGGAGGTGGCCATAGGTGGAGATGTTGTTGAATCCGTGATCGTGCACGCCAGTGTGGGTGAGATGCTCCGCCATGTCGGCGACGACGTGCCGCTGAGCCATGTTGAGTAGATCCTTATTTCCGGTCAGCTCGAAGCA
>DASRRN010000336.1:0-3806 GCA_035695685.1 Acidobacteriaceae bacterium
CAATCCATGAAGGCAATTCTCCGTCAGGTGTGGTCAAGGTCAGATCCCAGCGGCCCAGCATTCCTCTGGACACAGGCTCCGCCTCAGCCGTTACGTTGGAGCAGGCCAACCCGATAAAGATCGACAAGGGTATGGGCGAGAGCCAGTAGCGTAAACGCGAACATTTTTTCATTTTCTCTTCCATCGTAAACCCGTAATTTCTATTAAGAGTGAGCATGCCTACAGAACCAAGCCCGGGCGCACCGCCAAGTCCTAGGTTGAGCCGAGGGGCGAGTTTCCCTTCGGGCTGGACAAAGGCACAAGAGGCCAGTATCGGCTGTAAAGCTGATCTTTTGATCGGGCCGGCTATGAAACTATTGATAATATGGGTGGCAGACCGTCTGCCCATCGATTTGTTCCCACACAGGGAGGGGATCGCAGCTTTCGGAGAGGCGCGTCCCTGAGGGGTTGGTCCCTAACGGCTACCGTAATGGCCAAGGTTTTCGGAACTGGTATTCACAAGTCGATAACGTCTGTTTCCCTTCTTGCCATAGCCGCGACCCTTTCTCTTATTGTGATTGCCGTGCCTTCGGGCCGGACCTTATTGAGTTCTCCGTTTCATCGCGCGCCCCAGGACGAGATTGAGTTCAGCCGGGATATCCGCCCTATCCTGAATCAGAATTGCGTCGCTTGCCACGGCGGGGTCCGTCAGAAAAACGGGGTTTCGTTCATTTTCCGCGAGGAAGCCTTGGGAAAGGGGAAGTCCGGACGGCCTACCATCGTGCCGGGGGATCCCGATGCCTCAGAGTTCATGGCCCGCCTAACCACTACGGATCCCGAGGCACGAATGCCCTACCACGGGCCGCCGCTGCAGCCGCAGCAAATCGCCCTGCTCCGCCGATGGATTAAGGAGGGAGCCAAGTGGCAGGACTATTGGGCCTTTGTACCCCCCACTCCGAAGACTCTGCCCCAGGTGAAGTATGCGGCTTGGGTGCGCCAACCGTTGGATCAATTTATCCTGGCCCGGTTGGAGAAAGAAGGACTTGAGCCCTCTCCAGAGGCCGATAAAGCAGCTCTGCTACGCAGGGTCTCTTTCGACCTTACCGGACTGCCGCCCACGCCCGCGGAAGACGCGGCGTTTTTGGCGGATTCGTCGCCCGGCGCCTACGAAAGACAAGTAGACCGGTTGCTCGCTTCGCCGCGTTATGGCGAACGCTGGGCTTCGATGTGGCTGGACCTGGCGCGATACGCCGACACCAAGGGTTACGAAAAGGACGTCGAACGCCCAGGTGTGTGGCCCTACCGTGATTGGGTGATCGATGCCTTCAATCGCAACCTGCCCTACGATCAGTTCGTGATCAAACAGTTGGCGGGAGACTTACTGCCCAACGCCACCTTTGAGGATCATATTGCGACCTCTTTCCATCGGCAAACCCCTACTAACGATGAAGGCGGTACCGATGATGAGGAGTTTCGCATGGTCGCGGTGATGGACCGCGTTGCCACAACGTGGTCGGTGCTGAACGGCATTACCATGAACTGTGTGCAATGCCACTCTCATCCGTACGATCCCATTCGGCACACTGATTATTACAAATCGATGGCCTTCTTCAATACCCAGACGGATGCAGACCTGCAGGATGACTCGCCCAATCTGAGCGTTCCAAAAGACAAAGCAGAGTATCCAGAAGCCTGGCAAATACAACAGGAGAGAGTCGGCCTGCTGCACTCGGTGGAGAGCGCAGACCGCCAGGTGGAAGATAAGGCGCAATGGAAGGCGTTGCCCATCCAGACCGCCGGGGCCAACGAGGTGATGGCCCTGGAACCGATGGTTCCCAACCTGGAACACAAGCTGACTGAACTGCAAAAAGACAATAAGCTTGCTCCGGATAAAAAGACAGCAGAGTTGAAAGATCTGCGCTCCAGACTCGCTGAGGCCAGGATGAGACTTGCCCACGCCAGGGCGGCTGGCCGGCCGGCGCAGACGTTTACCATCCACGATGGAGAAGCGTTGGCGAATGCGGATACGCCGTCACAATCCTTTTATGAGCTGACAGCCAACGCCGATCTGCCTGTGCTGACGGCAATCCGCGTCGAGGTGCCGCCGCTCAACGCAGAGACGGCCCGCCACACGCCGGAAAACGGCTTCATTGTGGATAAGGTAGAGGGTTGGGTGATTTCGCCGGCGGGCGAAAAAACAAAAATTTTGTTCCGCACTTTCGTGCAGGATTCAGAGACGAATCTGCAAGCCGCTCTAAATGGCGGAGGCGATGCCAAGGAAAAGTCCAAACATGCGGATCCAGTTGACCCCAGCGCCTTCGCAGCTCTTCCCAAACTCTTCCGGACGCGGTGGATTGTGGGAGTGCCCGCGGAACCGCTCTCATTACCCCCCGGGAGCCGCATCCAGGTTGATCTCAAACAGGTCCAGAACATTGACGACAAGCCGGCGCTGATTCAGCGGGTCAGACTCGCGGTGAGTGGTGACCGCTCCTGGACGGATCTAGGCCACGATCCCATCCGTGCTCAGAGCGTCGAGCGCCTGCAACAGCTCAACAAACAACTGGCGCAACTCGCCACCGTTCCGCTTCCCGTGATGGTGGAGCAGCAACCGTTTGCGCGCCGGCCGACGCTCGAATTCGAACGCGGTAATTTTCTAACCAAGATTGGTCCGGATCTTGCACCGGACGTGCCTGCGATCTTCCCCAAGCTTCCCGCCGGCGCTCCGCGTAACCGGCTGACCCTGGCAAAGTGGTTCTTCGAACCTGGGCAACCGCTCACTGCGCGGGTTGCCGTGAACCGTTATTGGGAAGAGCTCTTTGGTACGGGCATTGTCGAAACGCTGGAAAACTTCGGCAGCGTCGGCGAAGGTCCCAGTCACCCGGAACTTCTGGATTGGCTGGCCCTCCATTTTCAAAACGACCTTCACTGGGATATGAAGGCGCTATTGCGCGAGTTAGTCACCAGTGCCACTTACCGGCAGAGCGCCGTCACCACCGCAGCTCTCAGGGCGAGAGATCCCCGCAATCGCCTGCTGGCTCACGGTCCGCAGCAACGGCTTACGGCCGAGATGGTACGCGACCAGGCTCTCTTAGCCAGCGGTTTGTTGAGCACGGTGATGGGAGGTCCTCCCGTGATGCCTCCCCAACCCCCCGGGATTTGGAATTCGGTTTATAACGACGCCAAGTGGACCGATGCCACGGGCCCCAACCGCTATCGCCGGGCCATTTATACCTTCATCAAGCGCACCAGCGGCTATCCCAGCGCACTCATGTTCGACGCCTCGGATCGCGATACGAGCCTTCCACGGCGCATAGCGACGAACACTCCGTTACAAGCGTTGGTCACGCTGAACGACCCGGTGTACCAGGAAACTGCCCGGGCGTTGGCGCGGCGGGTGATGAAGGACATTCCCGCCAAAGCATCCGATAACTCCGACAGTGTTCTGGATGCTCGGCTGGTTTATGAAACCCGCCTGGTATTGTCGCGCGATCCAACAGCTCACGAGCTAGCCGAGCTGCGCGCGTTCTATAAAGAAACTAAGATGCCCAAACCGGCTTTGGTGAAAGCAAGTATGAGTTTGTCTCCAGAATCACCAGGTAGGAAAGGTGCGGGCAGTGAGCTGGAGGCGTTCACAGCTGTGGGCAGCATTCTATTTAATCTCGATGCCGCGTTGGTCAGGTGACCATTATGTCAGATTCCGAAATTCGCACTGCGCAAGACCCACTATCCACTGAACGAACTTTACCCACCCGTCCGGAAGAGAGGTTTGCCTTGCTGCAAGCGCAAACCCGCCGTCACTTTCTGCGCAGTTTCACTGCGGGCGTGGG
>DASRRN010000337.1:0-4633 GCA_035695685.1 Acidobacteriaceae bacterium
CTCTGTCAATCTTTTCGAATACACGACGCACACGTAAGGAAACTGTCCAGCCGACCGCTGCCACGGTGACCATAACAGTCACTGCAATCATCGCCAGCATCTTTTGCCGGAGATTCACTTTGCACCATCGATCGAGGCATCGGCAATCATCGGGGTCCCATCTGCGGTCAATCGCAGGTCTCGAACCCGCTCACTCACAGCAAACGCGCGGGGAAGATAGAGCAGCGGGATGGCTTGGTATGTCTTGAGAAAATCACGCTCTTCTTTGTAAAGCGCCTCCGGATCGCGCGTCTCTCCTGTCATTTTCTGACCGAAGTTTTCCAACATTTCATCCAGGGCGGCAGCTGCGTCTCCCGCTTCCAGGTGAATACGCTTCAGCACCAGATCTGCAGTTGGTTCGCTTGATGCAGGCCTTACAGTGGCATTCAATCCTGCCTCGCGCAAATTCAACACGATGCGCTGAGCAACGAGTTGCTCAGTTGCATCCGGATTTTCGATCGTGAGCACCAGAGGTGAGGTATTCGCACCAGCCCGATAGTTACGCGCGCGCGCAATATCGCGCTCTGTAGGAAAGAGAAAAGCGTAGCCGGTAAGGTCAGATGGCAGCAGGCTTCCAGTAGGTTCACCTTCCTTCTGAAAAATTACATTGAATAGCGCAGCTCGATCCACTGCGAGTGCGATCGCCTGTCGTAGCTGATCGTCATGTAGAGCGCCTTTCGAGGAAACGCTCAAAACCAGCAGATCGGTGGGGCGAGAGGCAAGAACCATCAAACGATCCTGCAGGGCCTGATGAAGCAATTCAGGCGGAACCTCAACCATGTCCGCCCGCCCCACACTCAGGTCCAGCCATTGATCCCGCAAACTTCGGTTGCCCTCGACCTGAACTGTGTCGACAAACGGCCTTCCTTGCCAGTAGTCATTGTTTGCGGCGAGAGACGCCAGCCGATCGGAAGCGTTGATGACGCGAAATGGCCCGGTGCCAGACGGCTGCGCGGCATCATGGCGTCGAACAATGAGGTACATACTCCGCGCAAGCTCCGCAGGCAGCTCCGGCATGGGCGAATCGCTTGCGAAGACGAGGGAATTGCCAACAGCATTCAATCCGGTCCACGGACATTGCTTCCCGCAGGATCGCGACAGGGACGCTGCCACGGCCGCGGGTGTTAGCGCCGCTCCATCGTGAAACCGTACTCCTGGACGCAGCCAAAACTGCCAGCGGAGATTGTTATTTTGCGATTCCCATCGAATGGCCAACCCAGGCGCCACAACGCCTGAATCATCGAAGCGGGTTAGGCCATCGAACACGAGTCTCCGAGCAATGCCGTCCGGAACCCGCCACGGATCGCTCTGCGTTTCAATCCGGAGAGCACCACCGTAATGCGAACGTGTGCGCGCCCCGGCACTCAGTGCAAGGCAAATCACGAGGCTGCTAATTACAAACGGCCGAGACATTGTAGGCCTCATACTGCACTGGTTGCGCTTTCCGGATCACCATCGTTGCCGTGGAGTCGTCCGCCGTTTCCCACATGGCAACCACCGAACCATCCAAAGGCATCGGACCGCTCACCGGGATCGCTTCCCTTCCTGGAATTTCGTACGCTCTCACACTGTCGGTCGCAGCAGCCCCGGCCGCCGATACAAGCAATAGCGAGCCTTCACCGCAGGTGGAATGGATGCTCACGATGTCGCTTCCCCAGTCTCTCGTGCCCGTGACAATTCTCGGGACGCCCTTGTCGTAGAGGACAGTTTCACCAGTGGTTCGGCTGAAGAGGGTTACTGTCCCACCAGAGCGTGCATATTCCGCGGCGCTATAAAACGGACCCGGCTGAGTGCTGTAGCCTGGCGCCACCAACCCGGTGAAGTAGTTTCGAGTTGCGTTATAGAACGCTTTCTGCGAAGCGATCGGCCACGGACCATCGTTATCCGTGCAGGAGAGTTCCAGTCGTCCATTGCTCTCCGATCCACTGCAGACTACTCCCGGAAGGTACGCATCGAACAAATGTCCTGAAGCACCGCTTGCCCCCACCACAATGCGCCCACGTGGGTCGCGCGGCAGGGGACGTGAACGAACGATGTCAAAAGATTGATCCTGCACCCACGTTCCATTATCTTGACGATATGCGGTGACCTGCTCCGGCTCCAGAACAACCATCCGCCGCTCGTCGCCAATTGAAATAAAACCCACGTCCAGGATCGGTGTCTCCTGCGCGCGCAGCAACGTTTTGCGGATGGTGACACCCGCGCCAGCTGATGGAGTCTGAGTCGCCGGCAGATCCGTGCTTACCATGACGACTTTGACCTCCGCGCCCTCTTGCACTTCGGCGATCCATAACTCATGTTGCAAATTCTGTGAAAGGGTCACGCGAATCACTGTCGCAACTTCGGGACTGCTCGACGCAATCACGCCGTAGGACTGCAGATCGCGCTCCAGTGTCCGTCGAATTGCCGGAACCTGCTCTGCCGGAAGGGAAGAACGATTCCTCATGGTGAGCTTTGCGGGCCCAGGTCCGGCAATCGCGGCGATTTGCTTCGCAAGCTCATCCGATGGGTTGTCCCAGCCAGAAGCACCCGCAGGAAAAAGGAAGACCAGAGCAAAAATCAGCAGAAGTGGCGGTCTATGAGAGATCATTCGTTGCCGCGGATTATAACCTGCGACGCGCATCTTGATTCGCAACTGGGGCCCCTCGTGAGAAACCGGACCAGGGCAAGACGCGGTCCGGTCTCCGCCTACTCAATGTTAATGTCCTCGGCCGCCTTCTGCCTGCGGGTCTACGCCTCCCTTCACCGCTGCATTCGCGCCAAAGCCCTTGAACACCTCGTTGGCAAAGAAGAACTTGCCGTCTGCGGGTACCATCATCACCTGAATCTTGTCCGAAAGGCGCTCGGCAATGATCTTGTTGATCAGCAACGGCGACTGGTTCAACAGCTTGGCTTCGCCTTGCATGCGCTCAGCATCGGCCGCAGCGGTCACACGAATCCGGTTCGCTTCCGCTTCGGCCAGCAGGTTGCGGCGCTGAAACTCTGCCTTGCTATCGATAATCTTGGCTTCACCCTCGGCCTCCGCATTCTTGATCGTAGCTTCTTTGCGCGCTTGCGCTTCGAGCCTCGATTGCTCAATCTGTTTCTCCTTGAGCGGCAGAGTAAACTGCATGGCATCCGCCTCGCCCTTTGCTTCCATAACTCTGGCTTTTGCATCGCCTTCCGCTTGTTTGACCTTCCGTGCCGCTTCCGCCTCCGCCTCGAGTTCCGCAATGCGAACCTCTTTCTGCTGGATGTCCGTTTGTACGGTGAGCCGGTCGTCTTGCTGTTCTTTCAACAACAGATCTTCCAGGCCCTTCGCATACTCCGGCGGCAGTTGAATATTGCGCAGCATCACCTCTTCCACGATCACGCCATCTGCGCTTAGCTTTTTTGTGATCACAGCAGCCGCGCGCTTCCGCACCTCTTCCCGCTTGGTGCTGAAGATTTCTCGGACCGTATAATTCGGCGCAAGCTCGCGCCACGCACTGGCTACGACCGGTGGAACAATCTCAGATTCGACCGGCTGCGGAAGACGCGACTGGATGTAATCAAGTCTGCGCGGATCGAGACGGTATCGCACCGTGATTGCCAGCCCCATGCTGAGCCCTTCCTTCGACTGCACATCCAGGCTGTCAGGCCGCGATGTGACGTTGACCTTAGCGCCGTCCTCGACCATCCCGGTAGTGAATAACTTGTCGCGCAGATCAAACGTCTGTAGCTGTTCCACGAGGGGCGCCACAAAGTGGACCCCCGAGTACAGCGTGCCCGGCAAGGTACCACGCGTCTGGCTTACGCGAACGCTGCCCATACCGCTGGGCACAACCGTAATGCTGTTGGCGATAAGCAGGGACACGCATCCGATTGCCATCATCCCGAGAAAAAGGCGCCAGCGGACCGGCCCTGGCGCAAGCCTTGATGGTCCGAGCCCAAATGGCGCGGCTGCACCCTCGGGACCTCGTGCCAGGTTGCGACGGAACTGGAATATTAGCCAGAAATGGTATCCCGACATCGTCAAGGTGGCAGCGATCGACAACACTGCAACCAGCATCAGTAGGTACTTCAAGGCAAGCATGTGCGTTCTCCCTTATCTCCTTGCGTCGGGGAAGGTTTCTTGCTGGCGCTCGGCCGCCCAACGAAGAACAGCCGTGCCAGCCCTCCGAACACCAACTCTTCAAGCAACAAACCGCAAGCTACTGTCAGTACTACTGCCATAAGCGCACTCAATATCTCGGCAAATGTTTCCACATTGCACCTCCCCTCGATTGGTCACTGTCCAGAAACGAAACTGACGACAGGCGTATGGGGCGAAGTCCCCAGCGCAACGACAGCATCGGAAGTTCCAAAGATTTGCGCCGTCAGGTCGTCGCGCTCCCCAAGAATGATTACTGCGTCACCCACCCTCACTTGTGAAAACAGTTCTTCGAGATCAGGCCGCGCCATGCGAATGCAGCCGTGCGACGCGGCATGGCCGATCGATTTTGGCGCGTTGGTTCCGTGAATGCCGTAGCCCTTCTCGCTTAACCCCATCCAGCGCGTTCCGACAGGATTGTGTGGTCCGGGCGGCACAACCTTGCTCGCGTGGTAATAAGTGGGATCGGTTACGCGGTCAACG
>DASRRN010000338.1:0-13036 GCA_035695685.1 Acidobacteriaceae bacterium
CAACGTCTTCCAGGCCGACGAAGTCGGCTGCCACGTCATCACCGCCACCACCGACATCCTGAAAAAACTCCCCCTGATCGGCAAAGACCTAACCGCCTTCAGCCAGGAAACCGTCCAAATGTTCCGCCGCGACGCCGTAAAATCCGGCTACTCGCTGCCCACAGTAAGACAACCAGTGCGCCAAGAAGCTCTGTCATCCTGAACCATTCACCCCTGTCATCCTGAGCGAAGCATGACCGTCCGAAGGATGGTCATGCGCAGTCGAAGGACCCGCTGTTCGCTGTCAACGCAAACAGATTCTCCTTGACACACCTCACAACCTGGCTTAATTTACCGGCACTGCTAAATATAGCTTTCCCCAATAAAGATGCAACGGCGCAAACGCGGATTGCGCTGAAGTAAACGGTGCAACAGCACCGTGGGCCCCAGGAACCAAGTTGTTAAATCCTGTTTGGAGGCCGGGGATATGTCTCTCCGCACCGCGCGTCAGTCGGCTCAATTGGCCTTAGCGTCAACAGTTCTTCTCGCCACCAACCTTGCGGCTCAACAACCTAAAGTGTTGGCTCCGCACAAGCCCATCGCTCCCAAGGTCGCGAAGACTGTCAAATGGCTGACCCCTTCCACGCCCCGCACTATGGTCGGCGGGTTGTGGAAGATCGACGCCAACTACAAGTCGTCCATCTACCTCAAGAACATCGTCGAAACCGATCCCGTCACGGTCACGCCCATCCTCTATCTCAGCAACGGCAATAAGTACACTCTGCCTGACGTGACCGTAGAGCCGGCTGGCGTCGCCATCATCAGCATCAACGATGCATTGCAGAAAAAGGGCATCTCGTCCTGGGGGACGCTCAGCGGGTACGTCGAGATCCAGTACTCTTGGCCTTGGGATCCATTCTGCGCCTCAGTACGCAGCGTCGATACGGCGCACAGCCTGATCTTCACATACTACCTGCGGCCCACCTCTCCACTCCCGCTCCATCTTGT
This sequence comes from Acidobacteriaceae bacterium, assembly GCA_035695685.1. Taxonomy (GTDB): domain Bacteria; phylum Acidobacteriota; class Terriglobia; order Terriglobales; family Acidobacteriaceae; genus PALSA-350. Next base: position 988 of record DASRRN010000338.1, read on the forward strand.
CCATCCCGTCGCTAAAACTCCGACTCATCTCATGGAAGGAATGTGGTGGAAGCAGGAGAGCAACGTCACCGGGTTTGTCGCGCTGGCGAATCTGTCGGCGCAACTGGCTCAAGCAACCGTGCAGGTGACCGACCAACTCGGGACACCGCTTGCCGAGCACAACGTAACGATCTCGCCGCATGGGATGAAGACGGTAAACCTGCGCGAGTTGGCGGCGCTGACCAACACTCAGGGCGGCGTCCGTATCGTGTCGAGCGAGACGACCGACAACCTGGTTGTCAACGGAGGGTTGGAGGACGAAACGGTGGGCTATTCCGCCACGCTGCCCTTCTCCGCCGATCCGGTAGAGGAAACAAACCCCAAGCCTATCAACATCGCCGAACTCGGCTTGATGACCGGCGCAGCCGATCCCATGATGTTTTTCCCGGCAGGAACAACGTTCACTCCCTACTCGGTGTTACGTAACGTCTCGAGCACCCCGGTTCTGCTAACGCCGACCCTCTGGTGGATGGAAGGAGCGGCAGCCAACTCGGCGCAGCTTCCCAAGGTCAGTCTGCCCCCATACCAGACTCAAAGCCTGGACATGAAGTCGTTGCTATCGCGCTATGGCCCGAAGAACTTCAACGGCAGCTTCAATCTCGTATTCGAGGGTGAGGCGAAACCGGGCGCTCTCGTGATGTCCTCAGGCAGCGTGGACCAGACAAACAATTACGTTTTCGAGGTTGTCCCACGCGGCGTCGCGGAAGGTGGGGGCAGGTCGTTGCAATATTGGAGCACGGGAAACGGCGACGACACGATGATCACGCTGTGGAATCCCGCCGACGAAGCGCAGGACCTTGTGTTCACATTGTTTTTCACCGGCGGACACTATGCAGTCCCACTTCATCTTGAGCCTCGCGCTACCCGCGGGTTCAATGTGTCCGAAATCGTGCAGGGCCAGGTCCCAGATGCCGAGGGAAACCTCATCCCAGTTTTGGTGCACGAAGGCAGCGCCAAAATCTCTGGCAGCCTGGGTGAAAACCAGCACATTCTGATCGCAGTGGGAGCTGGCGTCTATAATGTCCGTAAGGCAACCTGCGGTGATATTTGCAATACCTGCGACGGTTACACCGAGGCGAGCGCTTTAGCAAGTCCCTTTGCCGTTGGAGTCAGCAAGACCTATAGCATGTCACTCATGGCGACCTACAATACCGGCGGCCAGTATAACTTGGCGGGCTCGGCAACTTGGAGTAGCAGCAAAACCAGCGTAGCAACGGTCGGCAAGACCACCGGAGTGGCGACAGGCGTGGCTCCAGGGGCGGCGACGCTCTCGGCCACTACGGGCCAGGAACCCATCGGCCTCGGGTATTATTGCTACGATCCCACTCAAGGTAATGGCGATTGCCCCGAGGAGGAGTTTGGCGGGGACTCCGGGGGGACGGTTGCGCCAACGATCAGCAGCTTCGATCCCGACCCCATCATGATCGGGGCCACGAACACGACCCTGACCATCAACGGCGCGGGGTTCGGCACCGCGCCTACAGTGAGCCTTCCCGCTGGTATCACCTCGACCGGCCAGGGTTCAACCAACACCCAGATCATCCTGACGGGGGCAAACGTCGCACTAAGTACGACGGTAGGAAGTAACAACGTCAAGGTAACGGCGGATGGCGAACCCAGTGCCCCAAGTGCATTAACGGTTGACGGGCCCTACCACATGGTTGTGCAAAGCGATGTGACCGGTCTATGCTCGGGGTGCAAGACGACCCCAATGCGCACCGTCACTTACCAAGTGCAAAACTTCAGCGGCACGCCAGCCAACCAAACCTGGATGGGGGAAAACATAAGCGTAACCGGCTGGTCATGCACTCAATCCAATCCAGGTTTCAAATCCGCTCCGTGCTCGAACAACTTCAATACGAATGCGGCTGGCATTTTTTCTGACCAATGGAGTTTGGGTGCCGACGGCTACACGCCGACCGGCTGCGGCGATAACGTTACGGACCACTGGCAATGGTGTGCGCACAGCTCGGCGCAGACTTTAGGTACTCTTACCGGCTATGGTCACACCAACGCAGTATCGATAAACGGCGTCGTGAGCCCCAATGGAATGACGCCCGGCACCGTGGTTCCGTTCTGAGGAGAATCTCATGAGGACTATGCATCTTGCCGCCGTGGCGCTGATTCTGATTATGCTCTGTGCGGCCGCCGCCGCGGAGCGTCCCGGCTCAGTTCGAGGCACAGTTGTTGACGAGAATGGCGCGCCCCTGGCCGCCGCCCAAGTTAGCGTCGATGAATTGGACGGCCTCCCCCGAGTGTCTCCTGTGTTGACGGCGGAAACGGACAAAAAGGGACACTTCTCAATTGCCAATCTCGAGCCAGGTAATTACAAGGTCTTTGCGAAGAAGGAATCGATGGGGTATCCCGACACGTCCTTTGCCTTTTACAGCGGCCAGGTCTTTACGACCGTGTCAGTCACGAACGCTGCACCGGAGGCGGACACGCTTCTGAAAATTGGTCCTCCAGCCGGTGTCATAAAAGGAAGAGTTCAGGATGCCGTTGCGGGTGTGCCCGTCAATGCAACCTTTGTTCTAAGGAGGACGTTAGACCCCGACAACTGGATCTCGACGTCGCAGAGGGCCGACTATCGGGTTTTGATACCGCCGCTGGTAGAGGTTTCAGTGGAGGTATCGGCCACGGGGTACAAGCCTTGGCAGCACGGAAGCCCGATTCGGCTGAGGCCTCAAGAGGAGATGAAACTCGACATCCAGTTGGAACCGGAACCTAAGCCGGAGTGACGGGGCCAGCTTGCTGTGCTCTCGAGAGATCGTACCTGGCGGAGCGGTGCGGCCCATAGGCGGGAAACTTGGGACACAGGGGAAACTTGAGTCGTCTAACCCGGTAGTAGAACCGCTCAGCGCAATGCCCAACTGATCACAAGAAATAGACGAAGGAACGACGCAACGAGGCCCGAGCCATGAGGCTCTCTGTGGTGTTCGCCGCTACCCTGCTTCTCCACAGTTGGGCAAATTGCTCCGTCCCCGACCGCCCAGATGTCGCGACCCAATGGAACTCCGCTGCGCTCCAGGGCACCCGCGATGCCAAGCTCGGCGCTCCAGTAGTCGCGCGGGCACTGGCCATCGTTCACACCTGCATGTACGACGCGTGGGCGGCATACGATGAGCGCGCCGTGGGCACTCAGCTTAGAGACGCGCTGCGTCGTCCCCCTTCCGAGCGCACGCTGGCCAACAAAGAGCAGGCCATCAGCTACGCCGCCTACCACGCGCTGGTGGACGTGCTGCCCGTCGATACCAATTCGGTCTACGTCCTGCTAATGAAGCAGTTGGGCTACGACCCAAACGACAATTCCACCGATATTGAAACGCCGACTGGCATCGGCAACGTGGCCTGCGCCGCCGTGCTGGAATTCCGCCATCATGACAAATCCAACCAGCTAGGCGATCTCGCCCAAGGCCCGTACTCCGACTGGACCGGCTACGCCGCTCGCAATACTCCCAGCCCCGTGCCAGCGCGCGCCTCGCCCTCCGGTCGTACTCTTGACCCCAACCACTGGCAGCCGCTGACCTATGTGAACTCCACCGGCGACCTGATGACCCAGCGCTTCGTGGGCGCGCAATGGTGCTACGTGACTCCGTTCGCGATGACCGGCGGCGACCAGTTCCACTGGCTGACCCGGCTGTTCGGTCCGGCCACCTACGGATCGAAGGAATATCAAGGGCAGGCCGAAGAATTGATCTCCATCAGTGCGGGATTGACCGACAAGCAAAAAATGATCGCCGAATACTGGTCCGATGGCCCCAATAGCGAGCAGCCCCCCGGCCACTGGGCGCTGTTCGCGCAATATATTTCGCAGCGCGACAAACACACCCTCGACGATGATGTGAAGATGTTTTTCGTCCTGTCGAACGCGATCTTCGACGCCGGCATCGCTGCCTGGGACGCGAAGCGCGAATACGACTCAGTGCGTCCAATCACAGCCATCCCGTTACTGTTTCGCGGCAAGACAATCCGCGCCTGGGGTGGTCCGGGCAAAGGCACAGTCGAGATGGACGGTTCGCAATGGATTCCCTATCAGCAGGCAACGTTCCCCACCCCGCCGTTCCCCGACTACGTCTCTGGCCACAGCACCTACAGCGGAGCGGCTGCAAGAATCCTCGAACTCTGGACCGGCAGCGACCGCTTCGGAGACTCCGTCATTCTTCCCGCAGGCAGCTCCAAGATCGAACCGGGCATAACGCCGGCGCATCCCATAACGCTAAGCTGGGAGACCTTCACCGTCGCTGCGAACGAAGCCGGAATGTCACGCCGCTACGGCGGCATCCACTTCCGCGCCGCCGATCTCGCAGGCCGCCTGCTGGGCCGGATGGTAGCCTTCGAAGCTTGGAACAAGGCGCAAAGCTACATTAACGGAGACGAACCTCTGCCCGCCGTGGCCCTTTCGATATCCGGGAATTCAGCCATTTCTCCGCAATAAGAAATCCACAGCCCCACTGTGACATCTGACCTTGCCGCGCTCCTCAAATTAGTCGATTATGCTCAAGGGGAGCCCGCACAGCGGGTCTCCTCAGTTCCGAGTTCTTTGAAAATTCGAGCAGCGGCCAAGCTAACTCCTTTAACCACAAGTATTTGCCCGTAAATTCTTGCAGCCAAAGGCTTTAGCGATTCGCGACACAGCCACTGATTCTAAACGATTTACGCCGAACAAATTCCCGTAAGTCCTTTGTATCGAAGAATTTACCGATAAGCCCCTTAGAATAAAGAATTTGGCCGGGTTCATGCCAGATCAAACGAGGCTATCCCCTTTGCTTCCAATAATTTAGTCAAAAGTTGTTTTTCGTTTTCGCAGGCACCCAAAAGACACCAAGGTCGATCTGCACACTTGAGACGAATGAAAAGTGAAAACGGTGTGGCGTACTCGCCCGCCACACGGCATGCGGGAACGATCAGTCAGACGGACAAGAAATTCCCGGCGCTACTTCTTACCGCCAACTGCCGTCAGGCACTTTCCATACAGCTCCAGCAAGTGCGCCGCGTAATCCTCGGGTTTCGCCGCCGTGCCGCCGCCGCTGAAGCCCACTCCGCCGCTGCTGGCGGTCTTGCCGTAGCCCGTGGTCATGGCCACAAACTTCATCAGATCCAGTGCGATGTCTTCGTTGCGCCGCGCCGCGCCCGAGCCTGTTGCCGGTGCTTCATCCATGAGTCCTTCTCCTGAGCCGGAAATATAGGGAATTTCTTCGTCTTCCATGGCCGCACATCTATGCAGCGATAATATCAGGAGCGCAACACCGACGTGCAACGCAGGGGGTGAAGATTGGCGGGTACAGATTGAGGCGTGCAGGTTGAGAAATGCAGGTCGAGAAACGAACCAGATTTCTCACCCGCCGAAGTGACGCCGCCCGCGCCCTGTGGCATGCTAGTCCGTACGCATCGGCCACAAACAATTGACCACGAAAAACTCCGCCACCACCGCCCCTTTCGCTCTTGAAGACGGGCCAACGTCAAGTCGAACGATTCACATTGCCGGTGTGTTGCTCCTGTTCGCGCTGGTGTACGTCGGCTCGCTTTTTTCCCCCGGCTTGCAGGACGACGCCGATTCCACCCACGCCGAAGCCGCCCGCGAGATGCTGGTCACCCATGATTTTGTGACCCTGCACATCAACGGCAATCGCTACCTGGAAAAAGCTCCGCTGATGTATTGGGCCGTGGCGCTGAGTTATTTTTGCTTCGGCATCAACGAGTTCTCCGCGCACCTGCCGGTCGCGGCGTCGATGCTGCTGCTGGTGCTGCTGGCCATGCGCTGGGGACGCCGCGCCTTCGGCGACCGCGCCGCGCTTTACGCCGGACTGTTCATCTCCACCGCCGCCGGCTGTTATCTCTTCACCCGCATTCTGATTCCAGAATCCATCCTGAGTTTTTTCATCGCGGCCGCGTTTTATTTTTTCGTCACCGCTCTGGAAGATGGAAACGCGTGGCGCTGGTACGGCGGTTACGCCTGCGTCGCGCTGGCCGTGCTCACCAAGGGATTGCTGGCCATCGTGGTCGTCGGACTTTCTCTTGTGCTCTACATCGCGATCAGCGGAGAGTGGCGCCGCTGGCGCGAGTTTCGATTGTTCACGGGCACGCTGCTGTTCCTGCTGATCGCCGCACCGTGGCACGTGCTGGCGGGCATTCGCAATCCGCATTTCTTCTGGTTCTACTTCGTCAACGAACATTTCATGCGCTTTCTCGGCAAGCGCATCCCCAAGGACTACAACAAGCAGACCGATTCGCTCTACTGGACGCTGCACCTGGTGTGGCTGTTTCCCTGGAGCCTGTATCTGCCGGTCGCGCTGCGCAAGCCGATTGCGGATTGGATCGCGCGCCGCAAGCTCGGCTCCCAAAAACCGCCGCGTGCGCCACTCAACTTTCGTTCGCGCACCGAGTTGATGTGCGTGGTGTGGGCGGGAGTCACGCTGGTATTTTTCTCCTTCTCCACCAACCAGGAGTACTACACGTTTCCCGCCTACCTGCCGATTCTGGTGCTTATCGCGGAGCGGCTGGCGGGCGAGGAGGAATCCGGTTCGCGGCGGTGGCTGGTGTGGTGCGCCGGCATGCTGGCGCTGATCTGTATCGCGAGCGCGGCGGTGCTGGCCGCGGGGCTGTGGAACTCGCGCCATCTGCCGTTTGAGCCCGATATCGGCACTGTACTCGCCACGGACAACTTGCAAGCCGAGACACTCTCGATGGGGCACATACTCAATCTCACGGGGCAATCGTTTGCGGCGCTGCGTCTGCCCGCCATTCTCGCCGCCGTCGTTTTGCTGATCGGACCTGCGCTGGCGTTTGCGTTGCGGCGACGCGGTGCGCAGTTTGCGGCGACGTGGGCTACGGCTGCGACCATGACTATCTTTTTAATTGCGGCGCACATCGCCCTGGTGCGCTTCGATCCGTTTCTTGGATCGCAGATCATGGCGCGGCAGATCGCTCCTGAACTGCGGCCCGACGACCGCGTGATGATTTATGGCGACCAGTCGTTCGGCTCGTCGTTGCTGTTTTATCTGCGCCGTCCGATCGAACTGGTCAACGGAAACACGACGTCCATGTGGTGGGGATCGACGTATCCCGATGCGCCGCACATCTTTCTCGACGACCAGGAATTGCTGCGCGCCTGGAATTCGCCGGAGCGAGTCTTCCTCTTTGTGCCGCAGTACGAGCGCGCCAACGTAGAAGCTCTGCTGCCGGGGCCGCTGCATGTCGCCAGCGAAGCGTCGGGCAAGGTGATCTTTGCCAACCATCCTTAGTAGAATGGCCTTCACTTTTCATTCGCTTCGCGTTTGCCGCTTGATCTACGGCGCGGGGTGGGTGCCTCTAAAAATGAAAAAACAGTTTTTGGCTAAATTATTGGAAGCAAATAAGATAGCCTCGTTTGATCTGGCATTGATCCGGCCAAATTCTTTGATCTAAAGGACTTAGTCGTAAATTCTTAGATACAAAGGACTTGCGGGCGTGGCCTCGGCGTAAGTCTTTTAGAATCAGTGATTATGGACGTGCATCGCTAAAACCTTTGGCAGCAATAATTTACGGGTAAATTATTGCGATTAAAGGGTTTAGCTTGGCCGCCGCCTCGAATTTTCAAAGAACTCAACCAGGGGAGGCGATGTGCGGGCTCCCTCGACCATAATCGACTAATTTGAGGCGCGCCGCAAGGTCAGATGTCACAATGGGCTGTGGATTTCGTAGTTACATCTGGCGCTAATCCGTGGTCTACGATTTTGCGGAAGATGCCTCCTTTGCGATTTCCTATTCAACTTTCCAACCCCTACGGATGGGTCCAAATCAGCCCGTGGGAATACTGGGTGGCCGAATCGTTGTAGGGTCCCACGACTTCGCCGAGATTGTTTATCCCGGATGCGACGTTAGCATCCGCACCATAGGAGAGGATATCCAACGAAGTGCCTCCAGACCAAGTAAATCCGCATTGGCCCACCGTGTTCATGCACTCCGAAGAGTAGTAATACCCAGCCATTTCATTGTTGGCGTTGATGCCTTTAGCAATTGTGTTAGCAGTCCCGCCCGGCGTGAGTCCCACTACGTTCCCAGTCCAGGTCGGAGGCGTCCCTGACGGAAGTGTAGATAGTTCAAAATCTTCCATATCCGGCTCGTAATAGTAAAGGCCAGTCAATGTGGCGTCGCCGTTGATGCCGAACCCAAGCGTGTACTCAAAGTTGCTAGTAAAGCCAAGCGGATAGAACTGGCCACCATAGTACATAAAGGTTTGATACAGGAATGTGCCGGAATTGTAAGCCCAGCCCACGATCTGCCCGGCGTCGTTGATCCCATACAGATAGGTCTGGCCGCCGCCGGTGTAGTCAATTTTGACAGGGCTCTTACCAGGGTTCAGAAGAAATCCATGATAGGCCCCGGTTGAGTCTTCGAAGTAGCCAACGATCTGCCCAAGGTTGTTAATACCTGTCGCCTCGGTGTATGACGAGCCCGGAAAGCTAATAGTGGTGCAACTCCCCGCGGTGTTTTGGAAGCCATAAGTTGGGCTGCCTAGAGAACTCTGAAAGAATCCCACGACGGTACCCATTTGTCCTGGGCCGTTGATTAGGGCGCCATTGCTCATGTCGTTGATGCCGACAGGAATCGTTTCGATTGCTCCCGGGCAGTCGATGTTCGTCGGGGTGTATGCGTAGTTAGGAATCTCGGTGTTGCTAAAGACCTCGGCATTGACAATATCGCTGTCGATGCTGAAGGATGGCGTGCCTCCCCAAGCCTCGCTGTGCGTGCCCGTGTATTGGTGAATCCTTTGATAATCGGGCCACATGGAGTCGGTCATGCCGTATTTTGTGCCCACATTCCAAGTCGTGATTTGGTTGTTGGCTTGCGCGATCCAAACGTCGTCTGGGAGGGGCGAGACATTTCCCGTGGCGGCCCAATTTGCGGCCGGAGTCGGGTTACTATAGGCACCTGCTGAGTATTGATCGCTGTGAAGCTGGGTGTCCCAGCCGCTTAAATATGCGTTCACAACGCTGCCGCAAGTTGAGCCTGTAGGCAGCACGGACGCGGGACTATAGTTCTCCAGATCCTTGTAGATGATTGCGGCTCCCGCCCCGAGATTAGCTGCAGCTTGTTCGGCTGCCTTCGCGTCTAGTTCTCCTTGATTCATAGCGGTGCCGTCAGTCGGAATGAGATATGTATAGAGTTTGCAGCCAGGGTAAGTTCCCACCCCGTGGTAGCAGGCACAGGGCGGCTGTAGGCCGGTCCATATGGGTATCAGCGCCCAACCTTGTTTCAAAATCGCGGTAACCCAGTTCGCATTGAGGTTGGGGTCGGTCGTATGGTTTTGTGAGGGGAGATAGAGACTAGTCACGAGGTACGGGGCGCTGTTTACCCAAGCCGACATATACTTAGCAGGTTGAACTTGACTCATATCAAAGCCCATAGCCGTCTGAATTCCGAGCGAGACGCCGGGTGGCTTGGCCGTATAGGCCCGCGCGCTCCGGCGAGGCTTCGGCTTTTCGATTCCGCTTGACGGGGCAGAGGATTGGGGACTGGCGGCGCTCGTTGTGGGCCGTGCTCCCGCAGGGGTTACGTCGATCCAGGTTGCTCCACCGTCGGACGTGGAAAGTAATTCTCCGGCTAATACCCAGCCATGAGAGTCGTCGGCGAACTCCAGATACTCGTCGCTACCGCCAAGAGCATGTATGCCGGTCATGTGACTGATATCCGCATGTGCGGAGGCCGACTGGCTCGCAACATCACCTAAAGGGATTCGCGTAAGGGTGAGCATGTTGCCGTGTAATGGAATCGAAACAGCGGTCCAACTTGAATGGGAGATGGTAATTTTAGATTCTTCGGAATGGGGCAGCACCCTATTCGCTTTCCAAGTTAAGCCTCCGTCCGCAGTGGTGAATAACACCATTCGGTCGGAGTCGGCAAAGGCTGCCATGAGAAACCCGTGCTTGCCGTCCTCAAATCTCGGCAGGCTGTAGACGTAAGCTTCGCCAGTTCCCGCGTGCGGCATGGGAGGCGCTTGTAGTTTAAGTTCCTGCCAGCTCTTGGATCCGTCATGAGTGGCGTAAATCTCAGTGAGGTCCTGGCCAATGGTCCAACCGTCGTTCAGGGTGTTAAAGAACACCTCCCCGCCCAACCCCGGATCGTCGTGCATCCATTTCCAACTCGTTCCTCCGTCCTCGGTAACTAGAACTCCGCCTCTGTGGACAGTAGTATTGCCGAGGACGCGCAGGCTGATCCAGCCGTGGTCCCGATCAAGGAAATAAATGTCACCCGCTCCGGAGAGCGTTGCAATTCCCATCCCAGGGATTTTCACCCTGCGCACTGTCCAGTGCTCACCGGCGTCTGAGGTTGACGCAAAGTCGAAGCGGGGCTGGCCTTCATCATTATCGTTGCTGCCTCCGACGAGCAGCGCCCAGCCCGTGGAACGGTCTAGGAAGAAGACTGCGCTGATGCGTTCTTCTGGCGTTGCGAGCTTCGGGGTAACGTCGGTCCATTGTCGTCCCGCGTCGGTGGTCCAGAAAAGATGAGATCGAGTGGCTGCCCAGCCGACGTCCGGTGTCAGCAGTTTCGCGCGCTCGATCCTGCCGGCCGGGTATCCGAACGGCCCAGGAGTAGAGGGTTGTTGTCCGAATGCTACTGTGAAAAGGCCTGCTGCGAACGCCAGAAGAACAGCCGAAACTAAGCGTATATTTTGCATGCAACCTCCGAAGAAATTCACGAAACCTGAGCGAACAAACAACTCCCTGGGGTCGAAAATGCGTTCAGTCTATTGGACACCGCGAGGGAAGGGATGCGGCGACCGAACGCAGGGATTATGCCCCCAGAGGGTTGCGGTGTCAACCTGACTTTTTCCACACGTTGCGAAAAAAGGTACAGCGTGCGTTGTGCTTCAACGGCGTACCGGACAGGCTCCTTCCGTTATTTGTTCTGATGATAGATGGGGTTGCGCCACACTGAGCGGGTTTGGCCGAATGCTAAGAGTGCGGATTTGCTCCGGCCTCTGTGACGAACAAGAAAAACCGCAGCCAGCGAGGCTGCGGTTGCTACTGAATTGAAATGGACTAGAAAGAACGTTTCGAGTTAGCGGCGGCCTTTCTTGGCTTTCTTTTTCGCCTTTTTGGCGGGCGCTTTGGCTGCTTTTTTCCTGGCAGGTTTGGCGGCCGGCTTTTTCTTAGCTGCCTTCTTTGGCGCTGGCTTCGGCGCTTTTTTGGGAGCCTTCTTGGGTGCTGGCTTCTTAGCCGGCTTTGGGGCGGGCTTCTTGGCTGGTGGCTTGGGTGGGGCCGAGGGCTTAGGCTTGGGTGGGGCCGAGGGCTTGGGCTTAGGCGGGGCTGGGGCGGGAGCCGAGACTGGCTCCGCTTCGTCCGCGTCCGCTTCGGAGACTGCGGGTTCTTCTTCTTCCTCTTCTTCTTCCTCGAAATCCTCTTCCAGCGACTCGTTGTAAGCGCCGCTGTCGCCGAATTCCTCTTCGTCATCGCTCATGTAGAGCGTGGCATCGTAAAACGTCATAGCTCCTCCTGATCTTTCTGGCGGCCCAGTGGGGAATGGGTGGCTGGGCTGCGGGCAAGCCGAAATTTTAAGACAACTCGAATTCTTAAGACAACCGAGACCACTGCTGGAACGGCGCGCGATTATAGCACGATGTTTATTGCGGAATGCAAGCGCCGCCAACAGCAGGATACTCGCTTAATCCTGTTAACACAGGCGAGAGGAAAAAAGAAAGAAGAATCGGAGGCGCGACGCAAGTTTTCCGTGCGAGTCCGGCCCGCTTTGGTCGCAGCGGATCACATTGCTCGGATCACATGCTCGGAGATCACATGCTCGGATCACATGCTCGGATCACAATGCGACTTACTTGCCCCGCAGAACAGTCTTGGCCGCGCCCAGGTTGTCGTAGCGGTCATACACGCGGACGACGATCACATGTTCGCCAGCCGTCGGGCTGTCCTTCGTTGAACCGTCTTTCGCCGACCCGTCCTTCGAGGCTTCGGGTGTCACCTTGAAGTCGTAATCTTCGGTCCTGGAGTCGGAGAGCTGGCCTACGGGATCGACA
>DASRRN010000339.1:0-26864 GCA_035695685.1 Acidobacteriaceae bacterium
CCCCTGCAGTCCCGCAGGGACGGTACAACCTGTAGCCCGGCACGGGAGTGCCGGGGAGGCTGAGGTTTATGTACGAGTCCCGCAGGGACGACACAATGCGCAGCCCGGGTGGGCGATGGGCTTAAAGTCGTTCATCAGCGCACCTCGAGAACTCGTGCCATTTAGACGGCAGCCGATCAACAAGCAACCTGAATCTTGTTCGGCCAAGCTCGCGTCAAAGCACTCAACGAGTTACATCGTAAAAAAGCAAGGCGATCCGCTAATTTGGACAGCTTCTGAAATTCAACCGTCCCTACGGGACTGAGTTTGAAATTGAAGTTTTCACACACGCTATAAAGCCCTGTCGTTGCAGAGCCGGTCCGGGGCCTGAAGTACATGTGTGATAACGAGCGCTTTTGCGACCAGATTCACTGAGGCCCGGAGGGCCGACCGCCGAACGTCAGCCCAGTCCGGAAGGACTAGGTATCCCGCTTGTGGGATGCTGTTGCATGCCCTCGCTGTTCACCCTGGTCATGCTCGCAGCTGGAGCCGTTCTGCGTTTGTGGTTCATTCACCTCCACCCGCAAGTTCAGGGTGATTCGCTCCTCTACGGCGACATTGCCGCCAACTGGCTCACTCATGGGATCTATGGCCACTCCGTGGGCCACGCGTCGGGCCTGACTACCATCGAGCCCACCCTGGTGCGCCTGCCCGGCTACCCTGCATTTCTGGCGCTCTGTTTCGCCGCTTTCGGCGTGGCCAACTATCGCGCCGTGGTCTATCTGCAGGCGCTCATAGACCTGGGCACCTGTCTGCTCATTGCCGGCCTGGCGGCGAAGATCTGTGGGCAGCGCGCAGGCCGCATCGCACTGGTGTTGGCAGCCCTCTGTCCTTTCACCGCAAATTACGTCGCTTTCCCGCTCACGGAAACGCTCTCGATCTTCTGCGTCGCGCTGGGCTTTCGGGCATTGGCAGAGGTCCTCGAAGGCCCTCGCCCCCTCTGGACAGCTTTGCTCATCTTTTCCTGGAGCCTTGCCGCTCTGCTTCGCCCAGACGGAGCTTTGCTGGCCGTGGTGCTATGGACGGCCCTCATTATCTACGGCCGTAATTCGTTGGGATTAAGCTCCGCCCTCCGCTTGGCCCTCATCGCCGGATTAGTCTCGCTGCTCCCGTTTGCTGCGTGGACGGTACGCAATTGGCACACATTCCATGTCTTTCAACCGCTCGCGCCGCGATACGCCAACGATCCCGGAGAATTCGGCGCTCCCGGGTTTGTGCGCTGGGTCAGAACCCTGGCCGCCGACTTCACGACCACCAGCGAAATCTACTGGAACGGTAACAGCGACCGTATCGATCCCGCCAACCTGCCCACGCGCGCAATGGACAACCCTGCGCAGCACCAGGAAACCGACCGCCTCCTGCAGGACTACAACGCCATCACTAGCCTCACCCCCGAAATCGACGCCCGCTTTGCCCAGCTTGCCAAGGAGCGCATCCAGCTTCATCCCTTCCGTTATTACCTCACCCTGCCCCTGCTACGGCTGGCCGACATGTGGCTTCGCCCCCGGGTAGAGACGATGAACGTTCACCTGCGCTGGTGGGAATATGACCAGCACCCTGCAGAGACCTGGGTCGCTATCTTCTACGGAGCGCTCAACCTCGCGTACCTGGTGGCAGCTCTCCTGGGTGTGCTTCGCCGGCCTCGGATGGCTGGTGCGATGATCGCGTTGATTGTCCTGCGCAGCCTGTTGCTGGCCACCCTTGAGGCGCCAGAATCGCGCTATACCCTGGAATGCTTTCCAGTAGTGATGGTCCTGGCTGCCTGTTACTTCACCACGTGGTTGGTGCCGGGTGGCGGCTTGAGTTGGAAGACCTCCGCTGCCAGGGTCGTGTTGTAGCGGATGTTCTTGTAGGTAACCGTGCGCAGATCGCCGGTGGGTTGGTAGAAAATCTGCTTGTGACTAATGCCCCTGTCGGGTTCGACCCAGATCGTCACGTGCGTGAACATGTCCAGGACCTTCTGTGCCTTCGGCACCAGGTCTAGCTTGGCTACCTGGACTCCATCCATATTTTCGGTGCCGACCAGGCTCACTTTCCAATTCGCTACCAGGTCGTTGCCGCTGCCGCCAAAGCCCAGGGTCAGAAAACTTTCAAACTGGCCGCGATTGGCGCCCGCGCGCACGGTCGTCAACTGTTTGATCATGGGTTCGTAAAGGTTGAGTTCGCCCCCGTCATAAATCACCGTTTTGGGTGCATCTTTCCCGTTGTCCTGCTTGATGTAGGCGGCCATCCGCGTGGCGCCCTTCTTGCGCTCAAAATAAATCGTCCCTGTCTGTATCTCGTTCTCCTGCACCACGGCCACGAACTGGTCCCATGAGAAATCAGCCTGCGCACTGGTAAACTTCGACGCGGCGGTATTCAGTTCGGTGATCACTTTCTGCAAATCAGCGCTGCTGGCCGGGGGCGCGCTCTGGGCCCTCGCTGGCCCGGCAAGCGAAACGATCAGCCCCAGGCAAAGCACAGCAATCGTCTTTCCTGCATGAGCCCTTGCATGAACCCCTTCACGAACCATGGATCTCCTTGTCGGCTGTTGGACGAGACAACGCCCGTTCCGGGTTTTCTTTTTGAAGTACTTTGCGGTGTGCTCTAGCGGTGTGCCCACACCTGATACTGGGTCACCCGGCCGCTGGCATCCTTCTGCTCCCGATACCGGTCGATCGCTACATTGCCCGAAATGGCTTGGATGCGCTGCAGCAACTCTGCCTTGAGTTTGTCTTCGTTGCTGGTATCGGCAAGCTGATCGGCTCCAATTTGGTAGGTCCAAGAGTTCGGCCCGTCCGCCCGCACCAGGATATCTTTGGTCGAGGTCAGGGTTTCCTGGGGCCGATCGCGATAGTTGATCAACCTCGGCGAAACAAAAAGAAAGAGCAGAATGACGGTCACCATTACGTCGTAATGGAAGCTGCCACGAGGAAAGGTCCAGAACAGATAGCTCTTTAAGATGCGTTGCATTCTTGCCGCCTGCGATTCTACTGCCGCTCAATCACTTCTGCCCCGCTCATATAGGGCTGTAACGCCTTCGGGATCCGGACCGAGCCATCAGCTTGTTGATAATTCTCCAGGATTGCCAGCCAGGTGCGCCCGATGGCCAGTCCGCTGCCATTGAGCGTGTGCACCAGTTCCGTCTTGTTCTTGCCCTGGGGCTTGTAGCGAATGTTCGCTCGCCGCGCCTGGTAGGCCTCGAAGTTGGAGCAGGAAGAAATCTCCCGGTACAGGCCCTGCCCGGGCAGCCAGACTTCAAGGTCGTAGGTCTTGGACGAGGCCGCGCCGGTGTCTCCCGCGCACAGCAGTACTTTGCGATAGGGCAACTCCAGCCGCTGCAGGATTGCCTCCGCGTGGCCAGTAAGCCTCTCGTGCTCCTCGTTGGACTGATCGGGCCGCGCAAACTTGACCAGCTCCACCTTCTGAAACTGGTGTTGGCGGATAATTCCCCGCACATCCTTGCCATAAGAACCTGCCTCGGAACGGAAGCAAGGGGTGTAAGCCACCAGGCTCAAAGGCAATTGTGCTTCCTCCAGCACCTCGTCGCGATACAGGTTCGTGACCGGCACCTCGGCAGTAGGGATCAGCCAATGGTCGCTGCCTTCGGTCTTAAACAGATCCTCGGCGAACTTGGGCAGCTGGCCCGTGCCAACCAATGAGTCGCTATTTACCAGGAAAGGAGGCAGCACTTCGAGATAGCCGTGCTCCCGGGTGTGGACATCCAGCATGAAGCCGGCCAGCGCCCGCTCGAGGCGTGCACCCTGGCCCCAGTAGACGGCAAAGCGCGCCCCCGAAATCTTGGTCGCCCGCTGGAGGTCAAGAATTCCTAGGCTCTCGCCCAGTTCCCAATGGGCCTTGGGCACAAAATCGAAAATGGGCAGCTGGCCCCAGCGCAGCACCTCCACGTTATCCGCTTCGCTCTTGCCCGCCGGCACGCTGTCCTGGGTCAGGTTGGGAATAGCCATCAGGAGTGCCCGCATGGCCTCTTCCGCCCGGGCTGCGCTTCGCTCCAGCTCTTCCGTCTCCTGTTTCAGCTCCCGGGTCTGATCCATGACCGCGGCTACCTGGCTCGCCTCCGCGCCCGCCTTGCGGCTGCGCGCCACCTCCTGGCTTAGCCTGTTTCGCTGTGCCTGAAGAGTTTCGGCTTGGGTAATGCGGGAACGGCGCTCCACGTCCAGCTCGCGGAAGTTGCCCAGCAGGGCCGCCGCGTCCATGCCCCGGGCGCGCAGCTTCTCTTCCACCAGCTCCAGGTTGGCCCGCACAAAATTCAAATCGAGCATAGGTCTCTAGTTTACTGGAATTAGTACTTCCAGCTCATGTCGGCATCGGGCGGGGCGGTCTTCTGGATCCGCTCCATGATCTTGGGCAGGTACATGGTGTTGTAGTGCAGCCGCGACAGGGCATTCGGCAGGTTCGGATCGCCATTCCAGCAGTGCTCCGCGCGCTCCCCGTATTTCACCTCGCCCTGGTAGGGGACTCCGTGGCCGGGAGTACCGGTCTGGTCGAGAAAATCCTGCATCAGGTAGACAGCATCGTTCAGAAAGTAAGTGTCCGCCGACCCGACATAGATGTGGAGCTTACCCTGCAGCAGTGGACCCAGTTGGTCCCAGTTCTTCTTGAGGATGGCATCCAGGTCAAAGTGATCCTGCCAGTAAGCGGCAACCTGGTGATCGATGGCCCCGGTTTCTTTGTCGAAGATTTGCGCCGGGTAACCGTCCGGGCCCACCGGACCGTAGACCGCCTGCCAGATATCGAACTGCTCTCCGGACCGTCCGTGATCGCCCAGGGCAGCCTCATAGGCAACGTTATCCCGCATAGAGATCAGAGTCTGGCCCAGGTAGTTGCGCATGGCGGGCTGTTCCACCCGCTTGTGCGCACCCTGTAGATAGAAAAGATTGGCCTGCTCATAGAGGTCGGCGGTCATGTAGGCATGAAAGTCAACCGGGTCAGGACAAGCGACAAAGGCGCCGTTGTAATCCTTGGGATAGAACATTTGAACTGCCAGCGACTCCCAGCCGCCGGTCGAGCCACCATAGAGAAAATGAGCCCAGCTGTCGGTCAGGCCTCGGAATTGCTTCTCGATGGCGGGCAGCAGCTCGGTCTCGATGGCATCGCCGTATGGGCCAAGGTTGGCCGAATTCACGGCATACGAGTCGTCGTAAAACGGGTTGGCATGCTGGATTTTGACCACCAGGATGCGGGGAAATCCGGGACTGATCCACTGTTGGTACTCCTTGTAACCCTCCTGTTGTTGAATGCGGTTGTAGCCGGCCAGGTGGAAGCGTTCCGAGTAGTCAGGTTTGAGGTCAGGATCGGGCGGGGTGGTGCGAAAGTCATCCATACCATTCACGAAGTGGTCGTGAAAAATGGCAATGGGGAAATGCGCATTGGGGTGGTCGTCAAAGCCCTCCGGCACCAGGACAATGGCGGAGAGGTACATCGGCGTGCCCCAGAACTTTGTCAGTAACTCACTTTGTATGCGGATGTGACGAATGTATTTCGTATCCGGCTGAGGTGGGATCGGCGGGATGGTTTCAGTGAGCACGACAGCAAGCTTGGTCTGTCCGTCGATGTGCACCTTGGCGGGCTTGGAGTAGAGATTGCCGGGAGCCAGATTCCAGTGCTGGCCTTCACCGCGGTCTGGCGCCAGTTTCACGGTGGTGCCGTTGGCCCGATGGAAAGTCTGGTAAATGTTCAGCACCGCCTGTACGAAGTAATCACCTGGCGGAACGGCGTTGAGCGAGCGGATAGGGTAACCCGCCGCAGCCCCGTTAATTGCGATCGGTTGGCCAGGAGCCAGTCCATCCACCGTGGTGCCGAACACCATCTGCGAGCGTGGACTATCGTTAATCTGCATGCGCGGCTCGGCAGACGGATCCGTGGAAAGCAGCAGCAATACCCGGCCGTCGAGCGGCTTGGGCGAGACACTGGCCGGGAAGCTGACCGTGATCTGTGCCCCGGCAGGAGCGGTTGCAGCCACTAACGCGACCAGGAGAATAGGAAGATTCCGCAGCATAAACTCAGGGTACATGGTCAACCTTGAAGGGGTGGGCTTTACTGGGTATGTGAGAACTCGGGACTAAATTCCTAAATCACGAGTTCTCACACACCCTCTTAAATCCGTCCGCAATCGCTCGGGAATGAATGCGGCTACTAAGGGAACGCCTATCACCCGCCGCAGGGACGGCCGAAAATGCCCCCAGCCCGCCCGACTAAGAACGCTATGAGTTGGAAACGAGGTTCTAGCCCAGGCACCTTCGCCCCTGAGGCGAATGTTTTGCGATACTAGTCGGAGCCACATGTTGACCCCCAAGCGTTGTGTCTGCAAGTTGCTCGTTGCGTTACTGGTTGTTCCATGGTCGCTAGTGGCTTGGGGCAGCGCCTACGATAGCCATCCCAGGTTGGTGATCATCCTGGTAATCGACCAGTTTCGCGGTGACTACCTCGACCGCTACCGCGCCGATTTCAAAGGCCGTGGCTTTCGCCTTTTTCTCGACAAGGGCGCGTACTTCGAAGATTGCTACTACGATTACGCCAACACCAAGACCGCCCCTGGCCACGCCACCCTGGGAACCGGGGCTTATACCGACGGCCACGGCATCTCCTCCAATGCGTGGTGGGACCTGAACCGCAATAAGACTCGGCCCGTCTCTTCGGTCGAGGACGATCGCTATCGTATCCTGGGTGAGGTCCATCCAGGTAAAGAGCCCGGAGCCTCCCCACTCAATCTTCGTGCCTCTACGGTTGGTGACTCCTTGCGTCTTGCGACCCAAGGCCAGGCCAAGGTCTTCGGCATCTCGCTCAAGGATCGCGCAGCCATTCTGCCCGCTGGTTACTCGGCCAACGGCGCCTACTGGATCGAGCCGGCTTCCGGCGCCTTCATCACTTCCAGCTATTACATGGGCGCACTTCCGGATTGGGTGACCGCATTTAATGCGGGGGATCGTGCCGGGCAGGCTGAGCAGGAAGCCGGTGCCCCCGATACCCGGGATTTCTATGACGTCGTTGGGTCGACTCCCGCAGGCAACGCCTACGAACTCGATTTCGCGCGCGCGCTCATCATTGGTGAGCAACTCGGCAGCCATCCCGTGACCGACATGCTGACCCTCAGTCTTTCGGCCAACGACCTGGTCGGTCACCATTTTGGACCGGACTCGCCCCAGGCGCGGCAGATGGTGGATAGCCTCGATACGCAGCTGGACAGCTTCTTTTCCTGGCTCGATAAGAACGTACCTGGCGGCCTGGCGAACATTTGGATCACCCTCTCCGCCGACCACGGCGTCGCCCCCGTTCCCGCTTCCGCGCAAGCGCTCGGCATGCCCGCGGCCACCATCGACATAACCAAGTTCCTGGCCAGCCTGAATGACTCGATGAACGCCAAATTCTCTCCCGGCGAGAAAGTCGAATACTTGCTCCCCCAGCAGGAACTGCCCTACCTGTCGCTCAATCGTCCGTCGTTTGAAGTCGCAGGCATCAACGAGCAGGAGGCGGAGCAGGCCATCCAGCAGGCCGTTCCAGCTGCGGTGGCGGCGCTGGCGCCCACGCCGGCACCGCCGGTGAGCGAAGAGCCCGCTCCCCAACCCGTTAACCCCCCGATGCCCACCCCCCCTCCGCTGGCCCGAACGCTCCCGCCGCCCGGCTCCAGGCAGCGCTCAAGACTTCGCTCCAGCGCCGTTCCGCCCAAACCAGTCATCAGTCCACCGGCCCCGCCGCCGGTCCGCCAGCCTGCGATTCCCGTCGTCGTCCACACCTACACCCGCCAGGAGCTCGCTGCAGGCCAACTGCCGCCATCGGAGTGGGGACGGTTGTTGGCGCACAGTTACAGCCCCAATGGCGGATGGTATGTCATGGTGATTCCGGCGGCATACCAGATGCAGACCATGGCCGCTGGCGGCACGACCCATTTCAGCCCCTGGTCCTATGACCGCCACGTCCCACTGGCGTTTTATGGCGCGCCCTTTACTCCCGGCATCTACCACGGCCGGGTGCAGCCGGTAGACCTGGCTGCCACCCTGGCCTCCGTGCTCGGGGTGAATCAGCCGTCTGCGTCCGTCGGCAATGTGCTGACCCAGGCAATTCACCCGCTGCCACCTCTCCCCACCCCGCGCGCCGGTCGTCGCCGCCCGGCTACCTCGGACGACACAGCGCCCAAGGGGAGCCCGCCCAGCCCGTGAAGCCGGATATGAGCATTCGTGTCGCCGGTCTTCTGCTGCGCAATCCGGTCGTTGCCGCCAGTGGGACTTTTGGCTATGGGGTGGAGTTTGAGGACGTCGTCTCCATCGATCGGATTGGCGGTTTTATCACCAAGGGCCTATCCCTCGAGCCAATGGCCGGCAACCAGGCGCCCCGCCTGATCGAGACTCCCGGCGGCATGATCAATGCCATCGGCTTGCAGAACATCGGCGTCCGGGCCTTCCTCGAGAAGAAGCTTCCCAAACTCCGGCCTCACTCCGGCACCGCCTGCATCGCCAATGTTTTCGGATACGAGATACGCGACTACGTAGGGGTGATTGAAGCGCTCAATTCCGCGCCCGGCATTGCCGCCTATGAGTTGAACGCCTCTTGCCCCAACACCCAGCACGGGGGAATGGTCTTTGGCACCGATACCGGGATCCTCGACCAACTGGTAACCCGAACCAAGGCGGTTTCGCGGCGTCCCCTGATCGTGAAGCTTTCGCCCAACGTCACCTCCATCGCGCAAATGGCTCGCTGTGCTGAAAACGCCGGTGCAGACGCGCTTTCCCTGGTCAACACCTTCTTGTCTCTCTCCATTGACGTGGAGACCCGCCACCCACGCATCGTCAACAATACCGGTGGGCTTTCCGGGCCGGCGATCAAGCCGATTGCCGTGCGCATGGTCTACGAGGCCGCGCGCGCAGTCTCCATTCCCATCTTTGGTCTGGGCGGCATCACCACTGCCGAAGACGCAGTTGAATTTCTGCTGGCAGGAGCGAGCGCCGTTCAGATCGGCACTGCAAGCTACGCCGATCCGCGGGCAGTGCAACGGATCGCAGAATCGCTGGAGCGCTGGTGCGCTCGGCATCGCATCGTCCGGGTCAAAGATCTGATCGGGGCCGTGCAGGTGAATGGATAATCAGACCGTCTGCAGTTCCCTGCATCGAGTCATTGGAGATGAGTGCCGCGCCTCTGGCGCTCCCACGGCAGGGGAATTCCAACCCAGCCCTTCCGGGCTGGGCTGACGTTTAGCGGTCGGCCCTCTGGGCCTTGATGCGTCTGCACACGAAGGCAATTGTTCGAACCTGAACCGGTCATTTCACTTCCGAGCAGCTGACTTGCCTGCGGCAAGTTAATTAAGAGTTAAATGAACGGTGGAAATCGATAATGATTGTGTCGGCTTATCTTTTGTTCATCGGGAGCACGCCAACTTGCCGCGGCAAGTGGAGGAAAGACATGACACTGCAAAATCGCCATGGATGCGAGGCCCGGAGGGCCGGCCGCCCAAATGTGAGCCCAGCCCGGAAGGGCTGGGGATCAATTCCGAAGATGATCTGAGCGCCGTGGGCGCGGCACTAAACCTAGCCCCGCTCGCACCTGTGTCACTAGAAGGGTAATGGAGTAATTTCCATGAGTCCGTCATTCTGGAGCAAAAGAAAAGCCCCTGTTTTCAGGGGCTTTTCTTAATCATTTTTCAGAAACTCAGGCCACGTTTCTCATCAATCGTTCCCGCAATTCCTCAGGGATGCGATCCTGCAACACCCGGGCTTGAGCCATCGCAACTTCGGCAAGATAAATTGGTGCCGGGGTGGCGACTGCTACCAGAACCCAGGTCAGCAACGAAATCAGCAGACCCGCAATGGCTGCCGCCTGCAGGCTCAACACAATCGACATCTGCCATAGGTGCAGATTCACCAGCGCCCAGTGTTGCAAAGGTTGTACCCGGTGAATAACCGCCAAGCCCAATAAGAAAGCCGCGATCGATACCGTGCTCAATCCAATCAGACCCACATCGATGGTGCGATGCAGTCGCTGCCGCGAGCGGCAATGCGCACATTCCACCAGGTGCTGTTCGTAATCTCGGCGCATCTCAGGAGTAATCCCTGAGATGTCATATCTCCAGCTGGAAAGTATGTCGCCTACCACTCGATCGGTGCATGCTGTTGTTTGCATTGTTATATTTAGCCGCTTAACACCATAGTAACAACTTCGCTACCGGCTGGCCAACGAATTCGAGTACCAGAACACCGGGGCGACCAGCGGAACTTATTTGATTATAAGCAAATAGGCTCGAGAGGTGCATCCTGTTGCGCCAGTATCAGCTTGTTGGCCAACAGGCTCATGCGGTCTCGCAACGCCCTTTCCGCCGTAACTCGTGCCAGCTCCGGCAAATTGTTACATTCTGATAGATGCGCCAAAACGACATACGACGCGTTTCCGTCGTAATTCTTCTCCAGAAAGTCGGAAGCGGCCTCATTGGATAAGTGGCCCACGCGAGACATGACCCGTTGCTTGACCGACCAGGGATAGGGTCCATCGCGCAGCATTTCCAGATCGTGATTACTTTCGAGCATAAGAACGTCGCAATTTCGGATCGCCATCTTCACGTTAGGCGGCATGTATCCAAGGTCGGTGGCGATGGCCATACGAACTCCGTCGGCTTCAAAGACAAAACCAACCGGGTCAGCCGCATCGTGGGGAATGGTAAACGGGGTGACGGCAATGTCGCCAACCGAGAACCCGGTGCCGGCGGCAAAGTACTCCACCCCGGGTAGGCTGCATGGATCCTCTGGCTTGCCGGCAGGCGCTTCGTCTGCGCACTCGACTTCATCAGCTATCGCAATCGCGCCCGCGGGCGCTGCTTCCGCTGCCTGCCGCTGGGCCAGGTCTTGCTGCCGCAGGGCCAGCCAAGCCGCGTAGGTCATCCGCTTGTGAGGCATCATCCAGCGCATCCAGGCCCGGTGGGTGGCCTGGGTAAAATACACCGGCACCCCCAGTTTGCGGGCTAGCACCGCCACACCCTGCACATGGTCCTGGTGTTCGTGAGTAATCAGCAGGGCATCGATGGCCGCCGGATCTTCATACGCCATCTGCAGGCGCTTCAGCAGTTCCCGGCAAGAGAGCCCCGCATCCACCAGGATGCGCGTCCGGCTGCTGGACACAAGCGTGCTGTTCCCCTTGGAGCCTGAGGCCAGCACCGTCATCCGCATCATTCGAAAAGCATACGCTGTCTTCTGGTTGATAAATGGTCCCCTACCGCAGAGGTGCCACTCCGGATACTCCCCGCCTTCCGTTTTCGTCCAATATTGGTTTTGGTTCAGTATTGGTAAAACCCGCGCCCGGATTTGCGCCCCAGCCAGCCCGCGTCCACCATGCGAATGAGCAACGGGCAGGGCCGATATTTGGGATCCCCCAAACCCTCCACCATGACCCGCATGATGTCGAGGCAGACGTCCAGACCGATAAAGTCGGCCAGTTTCAACGGTCCCATAGGGTGGGCCATACCCAGCTGGAAGACCTGGTCCACCGCGGCGGGGGTGGCTACCCCTTCCATGACCGCATACATCGCCTCATTCAGCAGCGGCATCAGCACCCGATTGGAAACAAAGCCCGGCGCGTCATTGACCTCGACCGGCGACTTGCCCAGCCCTTCGGCCAGCTCTTTCACCTGGGTAAAGGTGTCATCACTGGTCTCGAGGCCCCGGATCACCTCCACCAGCTTCATCACCGGCACCGGGTTGAAGAAGTGCATCCCTATGATTTGACTGGGTCTTCGCGTCTCGGCCGCCAATCGGGTAATGGAAATGGAAGAGGTGTTGGACGCCAGAATGACCTCCGGCTTCAGCACCGAATCCAGCTCCGTGAAGAGTTCCTGCTTGAGTGCAAAACGCTCCGGTGCGGCTTCGATGACAAAGTCGCAAACCGCCAAGTCGCTTCCCTGCAGGGTGCCACGGATCAATCCCAGGGCGGTTTCCGCATCCGCCGCAGTTCCTTTACCTTTGGCTGCCTCGCGCTCCAGATTTTTGCGGATCGCCTCCAGCCCACGATCGAGAAAGCGCTGTTCGACCTCGCATAGCATCACCTGGTATCCGCCCCGGGCAAAAACATGCGCGATCCCATTGCCCATGGTTCCAGCGCCGACCACACCCACTACTTTGATTTTGTTCATAAGGAGAATTGGAAACAGGAGAAGTGCTTTATCGTGCCCGTACCAGCACGCAGGTAATGTTATCCCGGCCTCCAGCCTGGTTGGCGGCCTCGATCAGCTGGGCACAAGTCTGTTCCAGCTCTCCGGAAGCGCGCAGAATTCCTGCAATGCGCTCGTCATCCACCTCGCGCATCAGGCCGTCGGAGGCCAGAAGGTACAAGTCTCCCGCTGAGACCGCAAACTCAATCACGTCGGCGTCCACCTCGTTCTGGGTACCCACCGCCCGGGTGATGACATTGCGCATGGGAGAGGTTTCCGCCTGCGCCGGGGTCAGCTGGCCCAGTCGCACCTGCTCATCTACCAGCGAATGGTCATGGGTCA
Organism: Acidobacteriaceae bacterium; assembly: GCA_035695685.1. Classification (GTDB taxonomy): domain Bacteria; phylum Acidobacteriota; class Terriglobia; order Terriglobales; family Acidobacteriaceae; genus PALSA-350. The sequence goes on from DASRRN010000339.1 coordinate 12,506, forward strand.
GACGCTCCAGCCCACTGTCCCGAAAGCGGTAACAGCGGCTGTCTCCCACGTGCGCCACCCACGCACTGTCGCCCCGAGTTGCCATGGCCACCAACGTGGTGCCCATGCCTGCGCGGGTTGGGTCCTGCTCCGCGCTGCGATGCACGCTCTGGTTGGCTGCCGCCACCGCCTGCTGGAAGGTGTCTCTGGTCAGCACCCGTTGGTCCATGGCGTGGAGCATGGCCTCGACCGCCATCCGGCTGGCGACTTCGCCCGCGGCTGCGCCCCCCATGCCATCGCAAACCACAAAATTGCAGGCGCCCTCATCATTGCGAAGGACCAGCCCATATGCGTCTTCATTGCTTTTCCGGGTTCGCCCCTGATCGGACGCACCGGCTGCCTCGTATTCCAGCACACTCTGCTGTTTGTCTGGCATCTGCTCTTCCTGTGAGGCCACCGCAGGTAATTGTGCCACCATAATCTGTCCTGAACCCGGCGTAAAGCAGCTTTTCGGATTTCCTATGGCTCTCACACGAGAAACAGGCCTGCTAGAGCATTTTCACTTCTACTCTGCGCAGGAAGGTGCAGCGATGTGCGTCTTTTCTTGAGGAAAAGCCGCGTCGGGAGTGGTTGCTTTGTATACACCAGAAGTGAAAATGCGCTAGCTGGGTAGCCCCAGGTCTTCTAACTGATGGAGAGAAAAGATTTGCCGATGACCGGTGGCCCGGTCGATCAGAAAAGCGGTCAATCCCGCATGCAGCGTGCGGTACATCGCTTTGAGATGAAACGGGGTGCTGCTGGCCACCGCGGATAGGCGATGCGACAACGGCTCCCAGTGTTCGAAGTGCGCCCGGCGTGGTTCGCCCGGGCCCTCAGGCAGGGCAATCAACTCGACTTTCTGTCCGCAGGGATCGCCCGGATTAGTTCTCACCAGCCGCAACTGCAATGAATAGAAGGTAGCTTCATGGTTGTCCATAGGAGCCTCTGCGGGGGAGAATGAGGGTTTTTTCAACTGATTTAGCTAAACACGATCCGATGCTCGAAGGGAAGCAGGAGTTGTAGGGAGATAACCCCTAAGTGGTAGAACCGTCATTTTTTGGTTACCCACGATTCCACCCGCGGGTAACGAACCCCCCCGGCAGTCAGGAGATGCTGACCTCCTGGTAGGTTCCCAGGACCGCTCGCATAGCGTCGCAGATTTCGCCCAGGGTGGCATAGGCGCGCACACAATCCAGCACGTAGGGCATGGTGTTTGCGGCTGAGAGACTGCCATCGCCGGCAAGTGGCTCCTGGTCGAGGGCATGGCGAAGTGCATCCAGGCTCTGCGTGACCGCTCGGCTGGAGCGCCGGGCGCGCAGCCGCTGCAGTTTGCCGGCCTGCCATTCGCGCACCGACTCTCCAATGCGCAGAATTTCCGGGGGCTCCTCCTCAACCACGTATTCATTCACCCCGACGATGATCTTTTCCCCCTTCTCGACCGCCCGTTGGTAGGCGTAGCTGGCGTCGGCAATCTCTTTTTGGGGAAAGCCGCGTTCGATCGCCCGCACCATGCCACCCATCGCATCCAGTTTGCCGAAATAGTCGAAGGCGCCCTGCTCCATATCGAGGGTCAGCCGTTCCACAAAATAGGATCCGCCTAGAGGGTCGACGGTATTGGCTACGCCGGATTCGTAGGCCAGGATCTGCTGGGTACGCAAGGCGATGCGGGCCGCGTCTTCCGTCGGTAAGGCGAGTGCTTCGTCAAACCCGTCGGTGTGCAGGCTTTGGGTACCGCCCAATACCGCGGCCAGGGCTTGGATCGCTACCCGCGCGATATTGTTCTTGGGCTGTTGCGCGGTGAGCGAGACGCCCGCTGTCTGGGTATGAAACCTCAATCGGTGTGAGCGCACATCCTGGGCGCCAAACCGCTCCGTCATCAGCCGATACCACACCTTCCTTGCGGCCCGAAACTTGCCGATCTCTTCAAAAAAATCGTTATGAGCATTAAAGAAGAAGCTCAACCGAGGAGCGAAATCATCGATAGGCAAACCCCGGCGGAGCGCCCATTCCACGTACTCCACGCCATCGTAGAGGGTGAAGGCCAGCTCCTGCAGTGCGGTCGAACCGGCCTCGCGAATGTGATATCCGCTGATCGAGATAGGGTTGAAGCGCGGGGTGAGGAGCGATCCGAATTCGATCGTGTCCACGACCAGCCGCATCGATGGCGCCGGAGGAAAAATGAATTCCTTTTGTGCAATGTATTCCTTCAGGATGTCGTTCTGCAGGGTGCCGGCAACTTTTGTCCAATCGCCGCCCTGCTTCTCGACCGCCACCAGGTACATGGCCCAAAGCACATTGGCGGGCGAGTTGATGGTCATCGAAACGCTGGTTTTCTCCAGGTCGATTCCGGAGAAGAGCACTTCCATGTCTTCCAGTGAATCAATCGCCACTCCGCATTTGCCCACTTCCCCTTCGCTCTCCGCAGCGTCGGAGTCATAACCCATCAGGGTGGGCAGGTCGAAGGCTACGGAAAGACCACCGCCGCCATTGGCCAGCAGGTAGCGGTAACGGGCGTTGGTCTCCTCCGGCGAAGCAAACCCGGAAAACTGGCGCATGGTCCACAGTTTCCCCCGGTAGCCAGTGCTATGGATTCCCCGCGTGTAAGGCGGTTCCCCTGGACGCCCCGCAGTCCAATCCTGTGGCAGGTCCGCGTGGGTATAGAGCCGGCGCACCGGAACACCGGAGATAGAGGTGAACCGCGCCTCATCGTTGGTCATGGCCGCACCTCGACTGACCAGCATAGCAAGCGATTGCACTACCTTGCGAAGAAACCCTGGACCGAACGTTTGTACGGACCAACAACCGACGGGTGCCCCACATCTCGCTCGTTTTTCGCGAGATGTGGGAGACAGCGAACCTCGACGTTCGTTGCCAGTAAAGTGGAAAAACTCGATGGTGTAGAGCTGTGGTATCCCACATCTCGCGAAAAACGAGCGAGATGTGGGGCACCCATCCGTTGTTGAAAGGAGAGATTTAAACCCGGTGCTCCGCTACCGGCGCCCCTGCTCCCAAGCCTTGGCATACTTCCAGCTCACATAAACCGAGTGGTACAAGTGCAACAACAACCCTTCCCGCCCATCCAGAAATCCCAACCGAAGAAAATAGTTGTACACAAAAGTGCCAATAGGATTCAGTACAACATTGACCCCGAACATCCAGGTATTCAGTCTCCTCCCGCCCTCCCTCACCACTTGCTCTGCTCCCAGTGCGCTGTAGCGGTCCATATGCGCAATGTAGGCTTCCAGGCTGGGATATGCGTAGTGCACCATATCGCCCTTCAGGCGTCCCGCCCTCCCTGGGAAGTGCAGCGTTTCATGCACCGGACGGGCTTCGAACTCCGCTGCGCCCCGGCGAAACAGCCTTAGCTTGGGGTCAGGATAAAACCCCCCAAAGCGCATCCAGCGCCCCAGGAAAAGATTCCGCCGCGGCAGAGCGTACCCATCGAAGGGCGGATCGCGCTCCAGCAGTTCCCATATCTGCTTGGCAAGTTCGTCGCTTAACGCCTCGTCCGCATCGAGTGAAAGGATCCAGTCAGAAGAGCATTTCTCCAGCGCGGAATTCTTCTGCGCCGCAAACCCCTTCCACTCTTCCACGAAGAAGCGTGAGCGATAGCTGCGCGCGATCTCCTCGGTGCGATCGTTTGAGCCAGAATCTACCACCACGATCTCATCCGCCCAGGCCACGCTTCCCAGGGTGCGATCGAGGTTGGCTTCTTCATTGCGCGTGATGATGGCGACGGAGAGCGTTTTGCGCATTCCTGTTTTTACTGCAGATGCTCTTGGATCACCCGGTCAATGACTTCGGGCAGCGTTTCGCCGGTCTTGGGAAGGACAAAGTTCTTCGCCGTCTCCGACCAATCCAGTTTGAAGCTGGTGGAAAGGGCGGAAATCCACACCTGGCGAGGAGGTGTATTGGGGGTGATCACAAACTTGGCCGGCGGGTCCTCGAAGAGGATATTGAGCACGCCGTTTTGTTCTTCCACTTCAAATCCGCCCTCTTCCTCGCGCTCGATGAGGCGCTTCTTGAGCGCCTCCATCGCCCCATCGCAGTAGCGGCGGAATGTGGTCTCGTCTAGCATGAATTGAGTGTAACAAGGCACATGATGAGATCGATCCTCCCCCTGGCTGGGGCGCTGCTATTGTGTGCTGTGTCTACCCTGCGGGCGCAAAGCCCTACGGAATCCGCGCATGATCTGGTGAAAGACGTCGTCTACAACGAACTGCAGGAACGCCGTCAGGTCAGCTTGTGGCAATACCGGGTAGACAAACGAGTGGGTTCCCTGAACACGCTCGAGCAGGAGGTCGAGACCGTCTCCGGACCGGTGAACCGCGTGCTCGCCCGCCAGGGTAAGCCACTCGACCAGGCAGGGCAGAAGAAGGAAACCGAGCGCCTCAACAGCCTGGTGCGGAATACCGCGGAGCAGGCCCGCATGAAGCACGAGCATCAGGCTGAAGAACAGCGTTTGGAGCGGCTTATCGCCGCCATGCCCGATGCCTTCCTCTATGCCTATGACGGCACCGCGGAGGGCAATCTGCGACTGTCCTTCCGGCCCAACCCGGCTTACAATCCGCTCACCTATGAGACCCGCGTCTATCACGCCCTGTCGGGAGAGATATGGATTCAGCCCCAGCAGAAGCGCCTGGCGAAACTGGACGGCCACATCGTCAACGAGATCGACTTCGGCTATGGGCTGTTGGGTCGAATTGAGAAGGGGGGTAGCTTCCAGATTCGGCGAGAGCAGGTGGCCGCGAACCGATGGAAGACGACCTTGGTGGACGTCCACGTCTCGGGGCGCATTGTCTTCTTCAAATCCATCAACCGCGACCAGGACGTAACCCGCTCGGCGTTCAAGCCCCTGCCGGCGAACACCAGCGTAAAAGATGCCGTGACTCTGTTGAACGGAACGCTTACGCCTTAACCGCCGCCCGGACCCTGGATAGGCCGTTCTGTTGATTTGCTGAAGGCCTCTCCTGCGACCTTGATGGGCTGCTCGCTTAATTTGTTAAGATAGACGCGGCGACGCGGCTTCCATGCTTGCTCGGATACGGCCGCGGCGTTCAAACCTTTCGCCGCATACCAAGCCCTTCCCGCGCAAAATTTCATGGGCAGTGCACGCAAGTTCAAATGACTGCGAGTTGCCGGTGGTTTGGTCTTCGATGGTTGATACCGCAGGAGGTTGGAGCGTTGGGTAGGTCGCAGAAGGGGCTAAACCATCCCTCGGTCACGCAACATCGGGACTATCCTTTGCTGGCTTGGGCCGTCCGGATCGTCCCGCTCCTGTTCCTGGGCGCCTTGCACGTTTCAGCGCAGACCATTCACTACACCAAGCGTCCCGATCGCAAAAACGGAGAACGTATCTATAAAGGTGGCTGCATCGCCTGCCATGGGAGCGAGGGAAAGGGCGCTCCGGAAAGTAGTACAGTCTTCACCCGGCCAGACACCTTTCCCGACTTCACTCGCTGTGACCAGACCACTCCCGAGGCGAACTCTGCGTGGAAGGCCGTGATCATCCACGGTGGACCCTCCCGCGGGTTTTCTCAGATCATGCCCGCGTTTGGTGAGTTGTTGACCAACGAGGAAATCGACGACGTGATCGCCTATATGCGCGGGTTCTGTACCAACAACCACTATCCCAGGGGCGAGCTGAATCTGCCTCGCGCCTTAGTCACGGAAAAGGCCTTTCCCGAAGACGAGCTCGTCATCTCTACGGCCATGAATGCGTCCGGGACCCCCGGCTTCACCACCGATGTGATTCACGAGCAGACGTTCGCCGGGAGGAACCAGATCGAAGTGGATGTACCGGTGAAGAATGAGGATCAGAACCACAACTCGACCAGCGGGGTGGGCGACATCACGTTGGGCTTGAAGCGGGAGCTCTATTCCAGTCTCAGAACCGGATCCATCCTGAGCGTGCAGGGTGGTTTGCTCTTGCCCACAGGCGACCGCAGTCGTGGATTTGGCAACGGTACAACTACTTTTGAACCCTTTACTTCCTTCGACCAGCTATTCAAAGAAAATACCTTTGTGCAATTCCAGGCCGGCGCCGACCTGCCAGTGGATACCAGCAAAGCTCCGCGAAGCATGTTCTGGCGGACAGCAATAGGGCAGGCGATGGCTCCCGACCAGGGTCTGGGTCGCCTGTTTACCCCCATGGTGGAGCTCTTGGCAGTCCGCGACTTTCAGAGTGGCGCCGGCACGAATTGGGATGTCCTGCCGGAAATGCAGGTCACAGTCAGCCGGCGGCAACATATCCGGGTAAACGTCGGTGTGCAGCAGCCGTTCACCAATACCGGCGGCCGTTCGACGCAGGTGCTCTTTTATGTCCTGTGGGATTGGGCCGACGGAAAATTTTGGGAAGGGTGGCGATGAGGATCAAAGCAATCGACGCAGCTGCTGTGGCGATTTTAGCTCTCATGGTGTTGCGCCCGTCCAGGGGCGAAAACCAGCCCGATAAGTCTTCCATTCATCCGCAGTTCCGCACCTCCGACCGCTGCGTCGCCTGTCACAACGGGCTCAAGACCAGCTCCGGTGAAGATATCTCCATCGGTTTCGAGTGGAGCGCCAGCATCATGGCTAACTCCTCGCGCGATCCATACTGGCAGGGCAGTGTGCGGCGTGAATCGATCGATCATCCGGCATCCCAGGCGGCCATCGAGAATGAGTGCTCCACCTGCCATATGCCGGCCGTTCATTTCGCCAACCGCGCCGATGGACACATGACACAGGTCTTTAGTCATTTGCCGCTCAAAACTACGGCCAAGGGAGATCGAGCCCCAGCCGACGGAGTTACCTGCTCGGTGTGTCACCAGATCGCACCGGCCGGTTTGGGTGCGGAGAAGACGTTCAACGGCGAGGTGGACTTCGCCCAGCCCGCCAAAAAGGACCAGCGGCCGGAGTATGGGCCCTTTGACATCGACTCCGGCCATAAGCGGGTGATGCAATCCTCCACCGGCGGATTCGTTCCCACGAAAGGCGATCAAATCCGCGATGCGGGTCTGTGTGGCAGCTGCCACACGCTGATTACCGACGCCTTGGGACCGAATGGTGAGAAACTCGCCCGCTTTCCCGAGCAGGTGCCGTTCCTCGAGTGGCAGCATAGTGACTACGTGAACAAGCAGACCTGCCAAAGTTGTCACATGCCGGTCGTGGATGAAGCCGTTGCCGTGACCGCCTTGTATGGTAAGCCGCGTGAGGGCATGCACCGTCATGTCTTCGTTGGCGGTAACTTCCTCCTGCAGGGCATGTTGCAGGATCATCGCCAGGACCTGGCCGTCCAGGCGCAGCCCGAGGTGTTGGACCATGCCGCCGAGCGCACCATCGAATTTCTGCAAACAAAAACGGCCAAAGTGACCATCTGCGGAACCGATGTAGCGCCGGGTCAGCTCACGATCCATGTCCAGGTGCAGAATCTGACCGGGCACAAGTTGCCCACCGCCTATCCTTCAAGGAGGGCCTGGCTGCACGTTGTGGTGCGTGACCACAATGGGCAAGCAGTGTTCGAGTCCGGGGCGCTCAACTCTGATGGATCGATTGCAGGCAATGACAACGACGCCGATCCGCTGCGCTTCGAGCCCCACTACAGCGAGATCACGAGCCCCCAGCAGGTGGAAATCTACGAGCCTATTCTCAAGGATTCCGAAGGCCGGGTCACGACCGGTCTGCTGCATGCGGTGGGCTACCTAAAGGACAATCGCTTGCTGCCCGCTGGATTCAACAAGCGCACCGCGGAGAAATATATCGCGGTAACGGGGAACGCAGCCGACGATCCTGACTTCACCGGAGAGGGAAGCCTGGTGCGCTACAAAGTGTCCACAGGAAATGCGAAGGGTCCCTTCCACGTGGCCGTAGAGTTGTGGTACCAGCCCATAGGTTTCCGGTGGGCGCATAATCTGGGCGCCTACCAGGCAAGTGAGCCGCAGAGGTTTGTGCGCTACTACGAACAAGCCGCGCAGAAGTCGGCCGTGGTGTTGGCCAAAGCAGAGGCCACACCGTAACAGGCTTTGCAGCTCAAGCTGTGAGGCCCTGGGCAAAATTGACTTCCCGGGGTGCGAACAATGGCATGCCTGAACACTATCGATCCATTTGTGCAGTGAATTTGTCGAAAACCAGTTTTGCGGCTGCAATATCCTCAACCGCGATACCGACAGATTTGAACACCACCGGCCGGTCCCCCCGGTCGAACGGAGCGCCGTTCAACAGCTCGCCAATCTCTGCCGTCACCTTTGCCTGGGCAAGAACAATATCACCCGCTTCTTTCACGGCGGCCTCGCGCGACTCGACCACCACTGCGCCGCGCATGGTCTCTTCATCCAGTTCACGACGATCCGGAGTGGCGGCGCCGATGGCGCACACCATGGCCTGCGGGCTCAACCATTTTCCCTTGAGGATTGGCTGCGGTGAGCTGGTCAGCGCCAGCACTACATCCGCGCCGGAGACAGCTTGTTCCGCCGTAGTGGCCCGCGCGCCGATCTCGCTCGCGAATTGTTGCGCATGGTCCGGCGATCGGCTCCAAACCCTGACGTCGGTAAAGGAGCGAATCCCTGCCAGAGCCCGGACGTGCGAGCGCGCCTGTACCCCACTGCCGAGAATCGCCAATACCTTGGCCGCGGGAGAAGCGAGCCGATCGATCGCCACTGCGGATACGGCTGCGGTGCGCATCTCCGTAATCAATCGCCCATCCATGGTGGCCAGGGGCTCTCCCGTATCGGCGCGGAACAGTTGAATCATCGCCATGTGCGTATGCTTCTGCAGCTCCGCATTGCCGGGATAGAAAGCGACCATCTTGGCCCCCATCACCGTGCCATACGCGGCAGGCATGACGCCGAACCAGCCGCCATGCTCCGGCACCGGAATGATGTTTCGCAAAGGCTGGTGAACGCGGCCTGCGGAAAAGTCCTTCAGCGCCTTTCGGATCGCCGGGATCAGCTCGTCGTAGGAGAGCACCGCCCGTACTTGGTCTTCAGTCAACATAGAACTTCATTATCGCGGACGTGGATGTGATGGAAGGCGTGCGCCCACGCTTTGCGTGTGCTGGCCGGCGGCGGCCATCGAAGGCTACCATCGAAAGATGGATGTTAAGCACAACCTGGAGTCCGTGGATCCACTGGAGTTGTTCAGTCTATGGCTCCACGAGGCAGAGGCAAGCGAGCCGAACGATGCCAATGCCGCCGCGCTGGCTACTTCCACCTCGAACGGCAATCCCAGCGTGCGCATGGTCCTGGTCAAACGGGCGGATGAGCATGGCCTCTGTTTCTTTACCAACGCGGAAAGCAAGAAGGGAATGCAACTGCAGGCGAATCCCAGGGCAGCCCTTTGTTTTCACTGGAAGTCGCTACGCCGGCAGGTTCGCGTGGAGGGCTTGGTTACAGAGATGGCCGCGCTCGACGTAGACGAGTATTTCCATAGCCGCTCGAGAAACAGCCAGATTGGCGCCGCCATTTCGCAGCAGAGCCGGCCGCTGGCCAGCCGCGAGGAACTGGAAGTCCGATTCCGCAAATTCGCCGAGGACCATCCCGGAGAAGTGCCGCGGCCGCCCTACTGGCGCGGATACTGCGTGCATCCAGACCAGATCGAGTTCTGGATATCGGGCGAAAACCGCCTTCACACCCGGTACTTGTTTACCCGCGACGCGGGTGCATGGAAGCGAACCCTGCTTTATCCGTAATCAGCAGGCTCTGCCATCCCCCGCCCCGCCCGCGCCGCTTGCCGTGGAGGGGTTTTCCCTCAACCTAAATCCAACGCTCTCCCAGGCCAACGTGAATGATTTTCGACGGATCGCGGTTGACAGAGCCGCGGAGCCGGTCTTGTAATCGTTATCAGAGCGTTTTTGAGACAGGTGGGAGGCCTTCCGCCGCCATGACAATCTCAGCCGTACTCGATGACCTGGTCGATGCCCTCGAAATGCAATCTGACTCGATATTTTCCTACCTCGATCGCGAGACAGGGGAAGTCTTTTCGATTTCAGAGGAATCGCTCTGGCTTGGCGAAGCCGAACCGGAGCGCATCGGCAAGCTGCCCGATTGGCAAAAGCAAGAAGCTGAACTGGCGATCCGTATTCAAACCACGGACCGCTATCTCGAGCTCCCCAATCGATTCGACGTGAACGAGTGGAATATCATGAAAGAGTTTTCCCTGCAGGTAAAGAAGGCTCCCATACAAAACAACCTTCTCCATGCGATCCACAGCAATCATCCGTTTCGCCGCTTCAAGGACCAGATAGCCAACCACGATCTGTGGGAAGAATGGAATCGATTTCGCCGCCGCGCATTAGGGGAAATCCTGGGTGATTGGAGCGAAGAGAATAGCGTGATCCTCACCGTCCGCCAGCAGCAGCCGGCTCCTAAGTGAGACGGAAAACAGTTCCTTCGATTCATTGTCTTCCTCGGGCCTTCACGATAGGTTTGAACCATGGCCTTTTCTCCGGGTCGGAAAACCGGTCGCAATGATCCCTGCCCATGCGGAAGTGGCAGGAAGTACAAGCAGTGCTGCTTGAAGGATGCAGTCACCTCGGAGGAAAGTCCGTGGGCACAACAGCGCGACGCATCGGGCTGGCTCGTGCAACAGATGCTGAACTTCGCCAAGCAGAGGTTCGCGAAAGACCTTCTCGCCGCGTGGTCGGATTTTAATCAGGATGATTCCCCGGTCCCAATCGAAGAAGATCCGGAGGAAGGGCAGATTTTTGTTCCTTATCTTTTGTTCGACTGGGATCCGGAACCTCGCTCGCGCCGGCGGCCGCCGGTCGCAGGAGTTGTCGCACGATCCTATTTATCAAACACCGGCAGCCGCTTACCGGAACTCGAACGGTTGATCCTGGAGCAGGCCATGACCCAGCCGCTCAGCTTTTATGAAGTGGTCCGCTCTGATCCGGGAGAAGGCATGGTGCTGCGCGATGTCCTGATCGGCGGCGAGGTGGCGGTCGTCGAGCGCACGGCCTCCAGGGTGATGCGGCCAGGCGACCTGGGATACGGACAGATATGCGAACTCCCCGAGGTGACGACGCTCGGCAGGTTGGCTCCGCTTTGCATTCCTCCGAGCCATAAGGCGCCACTGGTCAGACTCCGCGAAAAGCTGCGGAAAAAGATCGCGAAGCAGAACCGGGGGTTGACGGCGGCCGACTTGATCCGTTATCGGGACGATATTCGAACCGTATATCTGGATGTGCGCGATGCCATGCGCACACCGCCGCGATTGACCAACACCGACGGTGACCCCTTCGTCTTGCACACTCTGACCTTTCGTGCCGGGTCGGCGCATGCAGCCTTTGAGGCGTTGGCTCCACTGGCCCGGGGTATCTCGAAAAAGGAGCTTTTCCAGGCTGCGAAATTCGACCGCAACGGTACACTTCTCAGCGTGGAGATTCCATGGCAAAAGCAGGGAAACCGAATCCATAAGGATTGGGAGAACACCCTCCTCGGCCACATAAGAATTTCCGGCCGATCCCTGGTCGTGGAGGTGAATTCGGAGAAGCGGGCAGCGAAAGTTCGCCAGGAAATCGAGCGCCGTATGGGGATTTTGGTGGTTCACCAGAAGACGGTGACACAAAATCCGAATGCCTCGTGGAAGAAATCGAAGCCGGGAACGACCGCAGTCAAGTCAGCCGCCGACGCGGGGCCTGAGACGCAGCCCCCCGAGCCCGCATACACCGAGCAGATGCGCGAAGAATTCCAACGGGAGGTGGAGAATTGGATCTTTCAGAAGATCCCCGCACTAGGCGGACGCACCCCCCTTGAAGCCATTGAAGATCCGGATGGCAAGGAAATTGTAGATTCTCTGCTCTTAGGCTGGGAGCGCCAAAACGAAACAATCACTGACCTGCTAGCTTTCCGCCCTGACATCAACGCCATCCGCCGGCTGCTCAAACTAGCTCAAACCAGCGCTGTTCGCCATCAGTAATAATGCAGGGGAAATGGGATATCCCTCGCTCGTCCGGCACGATATCTTTGTCTACGCTATGGATCGGCGAACGTCCCGTATGTCATCCGTCGTCCGCGCCATCTGGTCTCGACAGTGGAATTTCAGGCCAAGACTGCATTCGGTTAAGCACCGCTTTTTGCCCGTTCTCTTTCCGAACAAGTTCATGACCCCGGATTCCACGTGCTGGGGAGGCAGGGAAATTGGAGTGGTGACCCGGGCCATCTCGTCGTACCCGCAGGCGGATGATCATTTGCCGCCAATTCAACCAAAACGACTATAATTCTGGTTGGAGCAAAAATCGAGGTGCATATGGCCGTTTGGCAAGTGCAAGAGGCGAAGACACGTCTGAGCGAGGTCATTGAGGAAGCTAACAACAAGGGCCCGCAATTCATTACCCGGCACGGGTCGGAAAGAGCTGTCATTCTTTCAGTCAAGGACTTCCGAGCCCTGACCGCTCACAAACCCGATCTCAGGGAGTATTTGCTAGGTGGCCCGAAGGTCGACCGATTTGAAGTACCACGGAGTCGAGATAAGGGGCGCAAGGTCACGACGTGAGCGGGCGGCTGCAATATCTGCTGGATACCAACATTCTATCCGAGACCCGCAAGAAACAGGCCGATGAACGAGTAATGTCCTTTCTTTCCGCCGCCGAACCGTCCGCACTCTTCATCAGCGTGCTTTCGCTCGGCGAGTTGAGAAAAGGCGTGGCTCTCAAAATTCGATCGGACGCAGATGCCGCGAAACGGCTCGGGGCTTGGGTAGATGGGCTGGAGTTCAGCTTCGGCGAGCGCATTCTCGGTGTCGATGCGGCGATTGCGAGGCAATGGGGAGAGCTGTCCGCCCAACGCTCAAGGCCGGTCATCGATACACTCCTCGCCGCAACTGCGCTTGTACACAAACTGACGCTGGTCACGCGGAATATCAGCGATGTGCACGATCTCGGAGTGAAGCTGCTCGATCCCTGGAGGAAGTAGTGGAGTTGTTCCGTCGTTCTGGTGTTCCTTTTCCAGCGTATCGTAGCAGCCAATAAGTGTAACCGTATCTGATTTGTATGGGATATCGTTCCGTCTGTCATCAGTTTTTAGACCGCCTCAATCCAGTCCTGCCAGCTGCCTGAGCGATTTGCTCGTGGAGTGCGTCAAGAAGCATCGACGTAAGTGAGAGAGCAATAGAGCTACGGAACGAATTTTGGCAAGCGAAGCCACTTAAGCGACTTGCCAAGCTTTTCGAATGCCGGATCGGCGGACACCAGCGTTGCTTTCAATGTCACTGCTAGTGTCGCAGCAAAGCTGTCCGCGTAGCCAAGCTTGTAATTATGCTTCATCTCTGCCGCTCTAAGGGCTTGGGCAGCATCCGCCTCGACCATCGTTGCCACATTTTGCAGCACCTGGACGTAGTGCCGGGCACGCTGCTCGTCCACCTGCTTGAGCAGAACGTAGAGAACCTCGCCCAGATTGACCACGGACATCGATAGTCGCGCCTGTCCACGCTCGGCCTGTACGAAGAGTGCACGAACCTTGCCGGTCCCTTGTCCTGCGCTAACGCCGAAGTATCGGAGCACCGCGTTTGAATCCAGAACGTATTCTTTCACCGTCTGTTCTCTCGCTCCCGTTCCGTTCGTCTTTCCTTAGCCAGCTCGTCTTCAAGCGGGAAATCCCCAAGACTTCCTTGGAGCGCATAGATCGCTGCGTAATTGTTGGGCTCAAGCACCAGCCGGCCATGGTCTTCCTGAAACACCATGATCGTGCCTTCTTTTAGTCCGTAGCGCTTTCTCAGGTTCGCGGGAATCACGATCTGGCCTTTGGAACTGATGATGGAAGAAATCCGCACTTCCTACCTCCTCGCATAATTCGTCTTACCAAATGGTAAGACATCGTGACCGATGCCCGCAAGATCCAGACATATCCTCTCCGACGCACCGTGACCCTGATCCGGGACGGAACGGAAATGACCGCGGTGGAAACACTTCTGTCCCACAGAACAGGTTGCGGAAAAAGGGATGGTTCTACCGAAACGAAAAGAAGAACGTACTCCCAGGGCCTAAAGGCCATCTGATTTTGCTGGGTTTATTGTCACCGCTCTGATGCTTTGTATCAGGGCACGACTTTAGTCGTTCGCTCAGGCCCAACAAAGATTTGGGCTTTACAGGCTGCGGAAAAACCGAATTCTTTGAAGGGACGGCCTTCAGGCCGTCCGTAAGTGATTGAAAATCTGTTCGGCTTTAGCCGCTGAGGGGACGGGTTTCGCCCCCTGTTCGACCTTTTTCCGCAGCCTGTTTAGCCCGTCCACTGGAGTTTCTACATATTTCGGAGTTGCGAATTCGCCGGCGGAAGACATTTTTGCCGTATTTAGATCAACGAACCGCCTAAGCTGTGCCAGCCCTGGACTTCAGTCCATAAGCGCTAACTTGTTTGGAATGTTTTTCTTC
>DASRRN010000340.1:0-6418 GCA_035695685.1 Acidobacteriaceae bacterium
AACCATGGTGTTTCCTTGCAGAAGGACCATGGGTGCCCCATATCTCGCTCGTTTTCCGCGAGATGTGGGATACCACGAATCTTGACGTCCGTGCCCAATGGCCCACTGAAAGCCGGCGGTCGGCCGCGGAATTCACCTCACTCAAGAAGTGAGATGGAACCGCTTGCATGGGTGGGTGGGTGAATCTTCCGAACTGCTCAGGTGCTCTAAACAGGAGGCAGGTGAGGTGCATGGCACACGTTGAGCTGGCAGAAATCGATCCGGTATGCGGCATGAAAGTTCTGCCGGAAAAGGCCGCAGCCTCCGTACAGCATGCAGGCCGCACCTGGTACTTCTGTTCCAAGGGTTGCGGGACAAAGTTCGAATCTGAACCAGGCAAATACGACAGCTCGCAAGCTGCTCCTTCGGTATCCATCGGCCCTGCCCGTGCGACCCCAGCGTCTGCGCAATTCACCTGCCCCATGCATCCCGAGGTGCTCTCTCCAAAACCAGGGGCTTGCCCTAAATGCGGCATGGCGCTTGAACCGGCCGAGCCCTCCTCCGCAGTGGAGCACATCGAATACACCTGCCCCATGCATCCGCAGATCGTGCGCGACAAGCCGGGCACATGTCCTATATGCGGCATGGCGCTCGAGCCTCGTACGGCAACCGCCAGCGCGGCTAATCCTGAGTTGGCCAGCATGAGCCGTCGTCTGTGGGTAGGGGCTCTGTTGACGCTTCCCCTGTTCGCCGTCATGGTCTCCGATATTTTGCCCGGCCATCCTCTGCAACACCTTATGACAGGCCCGTTGTTGGGGTGGATGGAACTTGCCTTGGCAACGCCTGTGGTGCTCTGGGGCGGATGGCCATTCTTTGAGCGTGGCTGGGCTTCGATTGTTCATCGCAGCCTCAATATGTTTACCCTCATTTCCATTGGCGCCGGCGCAGCCTATCTCTACAGCGTGGCCGCTGTGGTTGCGCCCGGCCTCTTTCCGTCTACGTTTCGCGATGCCTCCGGAAACCTTGGACTTTACTTTGAGGCGGCCGCAGTCATCACGGTTTTGGTCCTGCTTGGCCAGGTACTGGAGTTGAGGGCCCGCAGCCGGACCAGTGGCGCGATCCAGGCACTACTCGGCCTCGCCCCTAAAACGGCGCGCCGCATTTCCTCAGACGGGAGCGAGGCCGATGTCGCGGTCACCGAGGTTGCCATGGGTGACCTTCTTCGTATCCGCCCGGGCGAAAAAGTGCCCGTCGACGGGCTGGTGTTGGATGGCCGTAGCTCGGTGGATGAATCGATGGTCAGCGGCGAACCCATCCCGGTAGAAAAGACCGCCGGAGACAAAGTGGTGGGCGGCACGATCAACGGAACTGGCAGCCTGGTGATGAAAGCCGAGCGCGTTGGCGCAGCCACCCTGCTGGCGCAGATTGTGAAAATGGTCAGCGAAGCACAAAGGACACGCGCCCCCATTCAACACCTCGCCGATAAGGTGGCTTCCTACTTCGTCCCGGCGGTGCTGGCCGCGGCCGCGATCACCTTTGTGGTCTGGGCGGCCTTTGGTCCGTCGCCTCGCTACGCCCACGCCCTGGTGAATGCAGTGGCCGTACTCATCATTGCCTGCCCCTGTGCGCTAGGTCTGGCGACGCCCATGTCCATCATGGTGGGCACCGGCCGCGGCGCTGGAGAGGGGATCCTGGTCCGCAATGCGGAAGCCCTCGAGATGATGGAAAAAGTGAATACGCTGATCGTGGATAAAACGGGAACCCTTACCGAGGGTAAGCCGAAGGTCAGCACCGTCATCGCCGCCCAAAGTATCGACCCTTCGCGGCTTCTGCAAACGCTCGCCAGCCTGGAAAGAGAGAGTGAACACCCTCTGGCCGCAGCTATTCTCGCGGCGGCGCAAGAGAAAAACATCGAATTGTTGCCGGTAACGCAGTTTGACTCAATTACCGGCAAAGGCGTTTCAGGAATCATACAGGGCGCTCACGTTGCCGCCGGCAACACAGCGCTGATGCGCGACCTCGGGGCTTCATCCCAGGCCCTGGAGCAGCAAGCCGAAGACTTGCGCCAGGCTGGGCAAACGGTAATGTTCGTCGCCTGGGATGGCCGTTTGGCTGGCTTGGTCGGGGTCGCTGACCCCATCAGGGAATCTACCCCGCACGTGATTGAAGAGCTTAAGCGCGAAGGCGTCAGGGTGGTGATGGTCACTGGCGATAACCGCACCACTGCGGCGGCCCTGGCCGGAAAGTTAGGGATAGAGTTCGAGGCCGAAGTCCTGCCGGCGGAAAAGGCTGAGGCAGTCAAGAGAATGCAATCCCAGGGAGCGGTCGTAGCCATGGCCGGGGACGGGGTCAACGACGCTCCGGCGCTGGCACAGGCGCAGGTGGGCATCGCGATGGGCACTGGGACGGATGTGGCCATGGAATCCGGCGGCATCGTCCTGGTGAAGGGCGATCTGCGCGGCATCCTCAAGGCGCGCCGCTTAAGCCAGCGAACCATGGGCAACATTCGTCAGAACCTTTTCTTTGCCTTTTTCTACAACGCTTTGGGAGTGCCGCTAGCAGCAGGCGTGCTTTTTCCATTCATCGGACTGCTGCTCAATCCAATGATTGCCGCCGCGGCCATGAGCTTCAGCTCCGTCTCTGTGATCACCAACGCCCTGCGCCTGCGAACCACCGCACTCTAGTAAAGTCCAGAGGAAATCGGACGGGTGCCCCTCGATCCCCACCCGCCCCGGCTTGCCGTGGGGCGTACGTGGGCCGAAAAAGATGGGCGCAGCCCAACGATCGCTTTTGCTGAACCGGCTGGCAAATCCCATGTCGGATGGGAAAGCTCGTAAGAACCCCACCTTTTCGTTAGTTGCCGAGACCTTATGAGGGTGTGCGAGAACTCGCTTTTTGAAGGATACGGGCTTCAGCCCGTACATTAACTACTCAACGTAGGACGGGCTTTACAGGCTGCGGAAAAAGGTCGAATAGGGAGCGAAAGCTGTTCCCTCAGCGGCTAAAGCGGACAGATTTTCAATCACTTACGGACGGCCTGAAGGCCGTCCCCTTCAAAGAATTCGGTTTTTCCGCAGCCTGTTTAGCCCCTGAGGGCATCTCTTGTGCTCGTTTGAGCAGCCCTCAGCGGCTAAAGCCGACTCATCTTGACTGCTAAGACGTACGGCCTAAAGGCCGTACCCTTCAAAAAGTAGTTCTCACACACTCTCATATGGGCCCTTACGGCGTACACTTTCCCCCGCGCCGCCGGTAAGGACGGCCCCTTTTTTACTTGTCCTTCATCTCCATTTGGGCGCTCCGGAAGGCGTAGTCACTCACGTGTACTGAGCCTTGGAATGGCCGATTGATATCGGCAATGGCCACCAACACCAACGAGATGAGCGAGGCAAATGCGCCCACTTGAATGACGTGCAATGCGCCATTGGACGCGCCGAACATGCAGGTAGACGCAACCGTGACCGCCCCTCCAACCAGCAGGACAAACCACAGCACGGCAGGAAGACGCGACTCGCTCTCGACCAGACGAATGCGACGGTACCCTGCTAAGCCGCTGAGCTCATAGAGGGCATGGTCTTCCGCGGTGAGCTCTGTGGGCGAGGCCCCTTTGGTGGCCATCAGCGTTAACCACATTTGCCGTGCGATCTCTCGGCTTTGCCCCGGCATAGTGTCGACCTCCATCTCTTTCCATTCCTGGTCGACCACCGCGTCACCATACGCCCGCGCCAAAGCTTTGAGCTTTTCACCCTGTTCTGCCGGAAGGCCGTCAGAAAGCCTGTAGAGATTCACCAGCGCATTTGCCTCCGCATCCGTATTCAGGTCAGCCGTGCCGAAGTTGATCCAAACCGTATAGAGCATGAACCCGACAATGACCGCATAGGTCGTACCCAGAACCGAGAGCTGCCAGCCAATCAGATCGTTGTGTGGCCGTCTTTGCTCAGCAGGCCAGTAGTAGTTCACTACCTCCATAAAGGCCAAAGAGCCAGCCAGAGCAACCACGATGATAAGAAAATCCTGTAGTGTATCCAGCATCGCCCCTCTGCCTGAATTTTTTTCCCCCTAAGTGTATCCCGTAAACCTCGCCCGGCGATCGCGTGTTTTCCGTGTAACGTTAAAGGGAAAAAGCACAGTCACCGTCCAAGGTATCGTTTACGACTCTGCCTGTTCATCGATCCAGGAATCGAGCACATTATGGACTATCGCATTAAGGGAAAATACGCGTTCGTCAATGCCGGCGCGCACGGAATAGGCGAAGCCACCGCAGATTTGCTCACCCAGGAAGGCGCAAGCGTGATTGTGGCCGATCGGGACGAAGCCACGTTGCAGCAAAAATCTCATCGGTGGTCTGGTGTGGTGGCCGCAGATCTGGCGACTGCGGAGGGAGTCGAGCACGCTGCCTCTTACGTACTCGCTACCTTTGGCCGAGCCCCCGACATTCTGGTCAATAATCTCGGCGTGGGTAACTCCGGATCTTTCGAAGAACTGTCCGATGAGCGTTGGGCGCAGAGCTTCGAGGTCAACCTGATGGGGTGTATTCGAACCTGTCGCAAGCTCCTTCCCAGGATGGCTGAGCTGGGCAACGCTTCGGTGGTAAACACCGGGTCGGATTTGGCCAAGCAACCCGAGCCCACATTGATGGACTACGGCACCTGTAAAGCGGGGTTACTCTATTTAACCAAGGCACTCGCGGTGCAATACGCGCCGCGCGTCCGCGTGAACGCAGTTTTACCGGGACCTATCTGGACGCAGATGTGGACCCGTCCCGGGGGAATCGTCGATCAACTCGTCGAAAGCTACGGTGTGGACAAAGACGCTGCCCTGAAGCGTTTTCTGGAGGACCGGTACATGCCTCTCGGCATCGGACAACCCGAGGACGTTGCCCACGCCATCGCCTTTCTCGCTTCGCCGCTCGCCAAGTACATTACCGGGGCGACCCTGGACATCGGCGGAACCCTGCGCGGCTTGATCTGATCAGGAGAGACAACTTGCGTGTAGCCATCATCGGTGGAACCGGCCATATCGGCAGCTATTTAACACCGCGACTGTTTGAGGCTGGATACAAAGTCATTTCCATCACCCGGGGCTTGAAAGCTCCCTATCGCGAACATGCGGCATGGCAAGCCATCGAGCGGGTGGAGCTTGACCGCGTGGCGGAAGAGGCTGCAGGGAGCTTTGGTGAGCGCATTGCGAAGCTGGATGCAGAGGTGGTCATTGATCTCACCTGCTACCGGCTGGAGAGCGCACAACAGCTCATCGAATCGTTGCGCGGACGGGTTGGGCACTTTCTTCACTGCGGGACTATCTGGGTACACGGCCCCAGCATAGAGGTGCCCACCACAGAAGCAGCTCCACGGAACGCGTTCGGCGACTATGGCCAGAGAAAATCCGCGATCGAGACTTATCTTCTAAGCCAGGAAAAAGACTTTCCGGTGACCATTCTGCACCCTGGCCACCTTGTAGGCCCTGGCTGGGCTCCGGTCAATCCCGCCGGCAACTTCAACCCGGAGGTCTTTTCGAGGTTGCGGCAGGGCAGGCAGATCCAGCTTCCGAACATTGGGATGGAAACGGTACATCACGTCCATGCCGACGACGTCGCACAATGCTTTGTCAAAGCGATCGAGCGGCGCAGCGCCGCACTGGGTGAGGCCTTCCACGTGGTGTCGCCGGCGGCGCTCACGTTGCGAGGATATGCCGAACGCGTAAGTGAGTGGTTCGGACATCCGGCCCAACTGCAGTTCCTTCCTTGGGAAGAGTGGCGCCAGGGAGTTACGGAAAGAGAGGCTGCAGTGACTTGGGATCACATAGCCCACTCGCCCAACTGCAGCATTGCCAAAGCGCGCACCTGGTTGGGATACGAACCACGCTACAGCTCGCTCGAAGCGGTGCGCGAGTCGATTGACTGGCTGATCGAGCACGGAATCATTGGATCCTGAAGAATTTATCGGGCGTCGTTCCAATGGACCATCGGCAGTCCTGGCGCGGGTGCGCGGAAGTGGGGAATTCTTGTGCCCTTCAGCGAGCCAATATAAATCGTCTGTAGATCTGGGCCGCCAAAAGTCACACTCGCCATCCATGGCGCGATGCCCTGGCCCGTGGTGAACAGTACTTGCTCATTCACTTTGTTCTCGAAGAAGGCCTTCTCCAGGGCGTCAACTTTTTTCGGGTCGCCCTCGTCCAGCAGCAGGCGAAAATCACCCTGCGGAGTGAGCACAAAGAGCTTGTCGGAATACACCATCGTGCCCCACAGATTTCCCAGGCTGTCGAAGGCGATGCCGTCGGGCCATGCGCCCTTTCCTAAACTCGTTGGTCCGAAGATCTCGCGCTTGCTCAAGCTTCCGTCTTTGCCAACCCGCAATCGGCTCACACACCCACCCGTGGTCTCGACCACGTACATAAACTCTTCCCGTGCATCCATGCGGATTTCGTTGGTGAAGTGAAAACC
>DASRRN010000341.1:0-5030 GCA_035695685.1 Acidobacteriaceae bacterium
GAAGAAAAACATTCCAAACAAGTTAGCGCTTATGGACTGAAGTCCAGGGCTGGCACAGCTTAGGCGGTTCGTTGATCTAAATACGGCAAAAATGTCTTCCGCCGGCGAATTCGCAACTCCGAAATATGTAGAAACTCCAGTCTCCCGCATAAATGCGGGGGCACCCAACATCTGCTGAACATGGAAATTCTGCAAACCTCGCTATTTTATTGCCGTAGGGTACAGGTCCGGCAGGGGTTTGTTTTGTTGCTCGAGCCTTTCGGGATGGGGCAATGGCTTACGCGGAATCATCTGGTCGCGCATCGCCGCGTTGTAGACAAAGATCGCTTCCACCACCGCAATCTGCTTCAGGTCTGCGGCCTGCAGATGCTCGCCCGTGTCCATATTGGAGTGGTGCGTTCGTGTTCCGTAATCCATCGGATCCTGGATGAACTGGAAGCCGGGAATGCCAACCGCATCAAACGACAGATGGTCAGTGCCGCCGGTGTCGCGGTTGGTGATGGTGGTCACGCCGAGATCCTTCAATGGCGCCATCCATTGCTCAAAGATGTGATCCACGGCGGCGTTTCCCTGGGTATAGATACCGCGAATTTTGCCCGTTCCATTGTCCACATTGAAATACGCAGAGATAAGTTTTTGCTCCGGTTTCAGCGTGAGTGGCCCCGCCGGCTTCCTCAGAAATTCCGGCAGCTCCATCTGGTCCGGAGCGGTGGAAAGCGGGAAGCTGCCAAAATGCTGAGCCGTGTACCCCTTGCTGCCGAAGAGCCCTTGCTCTTCGCCCGACCATAGGGCAATGCGGATGGTCCGCCGTGGCTTCACCTCAAGTGCATTGAGAATGCGCATCACCTCCATCGCAACCACCGAGCCGGCGCCGTTATCCGTAGCACCAGTACCCGCCATCCAGCTATCGAGGTGACCTCCCACCATCACCAACTCATCTTTTAACCTGGGGTCGGTTCCCGGGATTTCGGCAATCGTGTCGAAGCCATGCTCATGGTCCCCCGTGAACTTGGTTTCAACGTTCATCTCAATCGAGACCGGTACGTGGTTTTCAAGCAACCGGAACACCCTGCCGTAGCTTTCAATCTGCGCGACCACCACGGGAAATGGGACAGCCGTGTCCTTGTGGTAAGGAGTACGGCCGAGCGCGGCGCCGTTGTCGTCGAAAATAATTCCCGTGCCACCGCCGTTGCCACCATCGCGGCTGGGAACAATGACGCCCGCAACCTTCTCCTCGGCCAGAAACGGAATGATCTGGCTGGTTAACTTTGTGCGTTTGACGTAGCGCTCTATGCGTGCCTCCTCATCCAGGTCACGGCCATTGACCGGGAGCGACTCGAGCTCCTTAAGGTCCTTGTCGCTATAGCGCTCAAAGAAAGCCTTGTCGGGTACCGGCACATCGCGCATGGCGCCGAGTAGCACAATCTTGCCGGAAAGTTTGCCCTTGTATTTGGCAATGTCTTTTTCGTCTTTAATCACGACAGAGATAGCCTGTGCAGTCACGGGCCCGTTTGTAGAAGGCGACCACGGCGTGGCCTGGGCGAGGAAGACGGACGTATCCGGTTCTGTCATACGAACCCATGTGTTGAGCTGCTGCCAGCCCATGCCGAACTCGCCCCAATCTTCCAGATGGGCGTTGACGCAGCCCATTTTTGTGAGCTGGTCCCGCGTCCATGCGTTGGCCTTCGCCATGTTAGGCGAGCCAGTCAGCCGAGGCCCAATCCCGTCGATCAGGCCTCCCGCGTAATCCATCACATGCGAGTGCTGCAGACCCTCTTCGCGGATCGCGTTATACGCATTCAGGTCGATTGACTCGGTGATGGGCTGCTGCATCTGGGCATCGTTCCAGCCTTGTTGTTGCGGCTCGGGTGTCTTGCTTTGCTTCTTGTCTGCAGCGTTAGATCCCACAGCGCCGGCCGCGAGTATAACGGCTGCGGCGAAGACCAGGGTGCGTCTTAGAACCATGAACGTTGCCTCCCTAAAAGTTGGAATCTTTATTGGCCATCGTTATTGCCGGTCGTACCGGCGAAAGCAATATCTGCGGTCAGCGATGCATCACCGGAGACTTTGGCCCAGGGGTAAGAAAATCATCCTCTCCGAACCACATGTTGGCGCCGCTGCCACTGATGGTGTAGGTCTGCTTGGCTGGGTCGTACTCCACCGACCCCGGGTGCAAGACCGTGCCGATATTCTGATGTCCTTGAAATTTACCGGGAGACGGAGCAGCGGCGCGCGCAACCGGCGCAACCAATAACAGGAGGGAGAGCCAGCATGAAGCGGAAATCCGTCGAAGGTCGGGAATATGCATTTCGTAGCCACAATCGTAGGTGCTCCGCAGCTGTGCGAACGATACAAACTTCGGTCCAAGAACGTTATCATGAAGCAGAAGGGCAATTGGAGAACAGCATCATGGGCAAGAAGAAACGAGAGAACTCGGCGGGTCACTTCAGCCGCCGCTCCTTCCTTTCCTCGCTTGGCGCAGCCGGCGTGGTCGCGACCGCCGGGCCGATGGTAGCTGCGGCGCCAGCGGCTCCCGCGGTCGAGGCGCCAGCTGAAACCCTCGCAGGGGCTGTTCCGGTCAGTCTGCGGGTGAACGGAAAGCAGCTCGACCTTCACGTCGATCCGCGTACTTCGCTGCTCGACTGCCTGCGCGAGACCATCAGTCTGACCGGCACCAAGAAGGGCTGCGACCACGGCCAATGCGGAGCCTGCACAGTCCATGTGAACGGCCGCCGCATCAACTCCTGCCTGACGCTGGCTGTTATGCATGAGGGTGACGAGATCACCACCATCGAAGGTCTCGGCCAGCCCGGCAATCTGCACCCCATGCAGGCATCGTTCGTCAAGCACGACGGCTATCAGTGCGGTTACTGTACCTCGGGCCAGATCATGTCCGCCGTCGCCCTTCTCAAGGAGAAGTGCGGCCCCACAGACGCTGACGTGAAGGAGCTGATGAGCGGCAACATCTGCCGCTGCGGAGCTTACCCCAACATCGTCGCGGCTATTCAGGAAGTCCGCCAGCAAGCATAGGAGCCGCACATGGAGACCTTCACCTACACCAAGGCCACCGGCGTACAGCAGGCAATCCAGGCCGCTGGACAAACGCAACCGGGCGCACAGACGAAATTCATTGCCGGCGGAACCACCCTGCTTGACCTGATGAAGCTCAATGTTGAGCGGCCCAGCCAGCTGGTCGACATCAATCGACTACCCCTGGATCAGGTGGAAAAGCTTCCCGACGGCCGTCTGCGCATCGGCGCCCTGGTCCGAAACTCCGACCTGGCTCATCATCCCGCGGTGGTGAGTGACTACTCCGTCCTCTCCCAGGCCTTGCTCTCCGGAGCTTCCGCGCAGCTGCGCAACATGGCCACCACCGGCGGAAACCTGCTGCAACGCACCCGCTGCATGTACTTCCGCAACGATGCCATGGCCTGCAATAAACGGACGCCCGGGTCCGGCTGCTCCGCGATCGAGGGTGACAACCGCACCCTCGCCATCCTGGGCACCAGCAAAGACTGCATTGCAACCAACCCGTCCGACATGAATGTAGCCCTCACTGCACTTGAAGCCACCATTCACATCCAGGGCTCGCAGGGCGAGCGTGACGTGGCTATCGGAGACTTTTTCCTGGTCCCGGGACACACGCCGCAGCGGGAAAACGTTTTGGAGCCGGGCGAGCTCATCACCTTTGTCACCCTGCCGGCCCCGAAGGCCGCCA
Source organism: Acidobacteriaceae bacterium (assembly GCA_035695685.1). Taxonomy (GTDB): domain Bacteria; phylum Acidobacteriota; class Terriglobia; order Terriglobales; family Acidobacteriaceae; genus PALSA-350. The sequence continues at coordinate 3,719 of DASRRN010000341.1, forward strand.
GCAAGCAGATCTATCTCAAATTGCGTGACCGTGCCTCCTATGAATTTGCCCTCTCTTCGGCGGCCATCGTCGCCGTGGTCAAAAACGGCAAACTGGACTTCGTCCGCGTTGCCCTGGGTGGCGTAGGCACCAAGCCATGGCGCTCGCTGGAAGCAGAGAGAGTTCTGCACGGCAAAACGGCCGACGAAAAGGTCTTCCGTCAGGCCGCCGAAGCGGCTCTTCAAGGCGCACAACCGCAGAGCGAAAACGGCTTTAAGGTGCAATTGGCCAAACGCTGCATAACCCACGCTCTCACCCTCGCTACCGCATAAGAGCCACCACAGGAGACAGACCCATGGCGTCCATACTCAACCTTCCCCCCAAGACAAATGCCGGTCTGCCCCGGGTCGATGGCCCGCTTAAAGTCAGCGGTGTCGCCATGTACACGTCTGACCACAATCTGCCCGGTATGCTGTACGCGGCGCCGGTATGCGCCACCATCGCCAACGGCACCATCGCCTCGCTTGACACCAGTCGCGCATTGGCAATGCCGGGGGTCAAGGCCGTTTATACCCGCCAAAACATTGGCAGGCTGTTTCGAACTGCGCCTGCCCAGGGTTTCTCAGGAATTCTCGACGAGCGGCGTCCTCCCTTCGAGGACGACACCATACGCTACTACGGGCAATACGTCGCCGCCGTAGTTGCGCTTACGTTCGAGCAGGCACTGGCCGCGGCCCATGCCGTCAAGGTCACCTATCACACCGACAAGCCCGACGTTCGCAAACAGCTCGAAACCGATGAAAAGCCAAAGGTTGATAGCCAGCGCGGCGATCCGGAACCCGCCTTTCACTCTGCTTCCTTCAAAGTCGATGAAACCTATGTCACCCCGGCCGAGACTCACAACCCGATCGAACTGCACGCCAGCGTTGCCGTATGGGACGGACAAAACTTCACCCTCTACGAGACCTCGCAGGCGGTGTGCAACCATCAAGACGTAATGGCGCAAATGCTTGGGGTCCCCAAGGAAAACGTGCGCGTAATCTCCCGTTTTCTTGGCTCGGGTTTCGGTGGCAAGCTGTGGCCCTGGACGCATTGCCTCATCGCCGCCTCTGCAGCACGTAACCTCAACCGGCCAGTCAAACTGGTATTGACTCGCGACATGATGTTCCAGAGCGTGGGCCATCGCCCGCGCACCCAGCAGCGCGTCCGCGTGGGCGCCACTTCTGACGGCAAACTTGTCTCGCTCATGCATGACTCGCTCAATCACACCTCGATCCTCGACGACTACTCTGAGGGTTGCAGCGAGGCGACTCCCTACAGTTACAGCACCCCC
>DASRRN010000342.1:0-7955 GCA_035695685.1 Acidobacteriaceae bacterium
CAGGGCTAAAGCCCTTATTTGCAAGATAAAGCGTTCACGCGGGTTTGAAAACCCGCTTCCCCGGACTGAAGTCCGGGGCTGGCACGGATCATGCTGTAGCCTGTCACAAACTATGGTGCCTAGGGTCCGCTGCCTGCCGCCCTGGTATTGAAATATGTAGCAGGGCGCAACGCTTTCAGCGTTGCGCAAAGAAGTTCGACTTTGATCATGCGCTTTAGAGCTGGCCTTGACAATCCAGGGCTAAAGCCCTCCCTCAGAAAGGAAACTTTTTTCCGTTGGACTGAAGTCCAGCTCCCCCTGCTGAAGCAGGGGGCTCCCACCAAACTCGGGGCGGAGAGATCTGCGGCTTCTTTCCGGGTTCTCACGCAAACTCTGAAGCCCGTACGTTAACTACCCAACATAGGACGGGCTGAAGCCGATTCATCTTGACTATTAAAATGTACGGCCCTAAAGGCCGTACCCTTCAAAAAGTAGTTCTCACACACGTTCCCACCCCCCGCTGCATTTCCCGCTATGTGGACCGCGTCAACCGGGCATGCTCCCTTCTCCCCTCGCCTCATTCGGCTAAAGTCGGATACAGCTCGCCGAGTTCACTAGGCCGCGAAGGATCTCGCAAAGGTAACCCGGTCTTGGTTGTCTGCCTGCTGGGTTTCCGGCATCAAAAGAATTGATCACAGTTGGTGTAAGCTTAATTGCGTTCTCAACGCAGCCGCCCCGTCGATTCGTGGCCACCCATGATTGTCCGGGGTTCGCAAGGCTTGCTGGGCCGAATGGTTGGACGATCGGTCTAAGATCGATCCCGGGTCGCGCAAACATCGAGTGCAGCCGACGGCTGCTCGAAACATCAAAGTAAACGTCGGCTTCACCGCTGATTCAGAGAAGCTGGAACAGCCCGGCTACCACGGCGGCGCAGAAAAACTTTCGTATCAAGGGAGAGACTCATGAAAAAGCACGCGTTATTGAGCGCAACCCACTTCACCGGCTTAGTTGCAACCAGGCCATCCGCCTATGCGTCCGCCGGCATGCTTTCGCTTGCAATGGCCGGGTTGCTGCTATTGGGCGGCTGCAACAAGGGGCCGGCTCCGGCCGCGCCCGCAGCGCAACCCGCCCCCACGGCTCAGGCTGCCGCCCCGGCCCCCGCTGCGGAACCCGCTCCTGGTGCTCCTGCTCCCGCTCCTGCTGCTCCTGCTCCCGCCCCGTCTGCTCCCGCGCCTGCGCCTGCTGTTGCCGCTGCTCCTGCGCCACCGCCCCCGCCCACGCAATACACCGTGCCTGCAGGGACTCCCCTGGTGGTGACCATGGGGCAAACGGTCAGTGCTAAGAACAACAACGTCGGCGATAGCTTTTCTGGTTCCCTGGCTCAGTCCGTGAGAGTTCACGGCGTCACTGTCCTTCGCGCCGGAACTCCGGTCACCGGTACAGTGACCGCCGCCAAAGGCCAGGGACGTTTCAAGGGAAGTGGTGACTTGGCCGTAGCGATCCGCAGAGTCGGCAACTACACCGTGACCACCAGTTCGTATGAGAAGGCCGCCTCCGGTAAAGGCAAACGTAGTGCCGGGTTCATTGGCGGCGGTGGTGGTGGTGGAGCGCTGATCGGCGGTCTAGCCGGTGGCGGCAAGGGAGCCTTGATCGGTGGCCTGCTGGGAGCTGGTGCAGGAACTGCGGGCGCCGCTCTTACCGGCAACAAAGATGTGTCCATCCCCGCAGAAACCGCAGTCACTTTCAGGCTTGCCGAGCCCATCACCGTCACCAGGGAACCGCGCTAGAATCTCCTGGCTGTTGCGGAAGTGGGATTGCAACAATGCTCGAAGTTGCAGATACTTCAGAGCATCATCAGGGTAATGGTGGATGGGGTCATAGCTGCTGATGTGCAGCCGTTCTGGAGCAACGGCTGCACCGAGGAGCTCGCTCGACATCAGCTCCGGAGGCAGAATGCAAAGCGATCCCCCAAGCATGGCAGCGCGTAAGCATACCAACGGTTGGATGACGGTGCTGGCGCTGGGCCTGCTGGCCATCTGCCTGCTCGCCTGTTTGTACATTTTGATTGGATTTCCAGCTGAGGCACAGACAGCCGGTGGTTCGACCATCGTCGACCCGGCCGGCTCTCCCGCTCCGGCCTATCCGGTTGCGCCCAGGCGTCAGCCGCTGGCGAGTTATGCCGCGCCCGCCAACGCCGTGGCGGCGCAGACTCCGTTAGCTGCTCCGCAGCACACCGACGTAACTCCCGGACAGCTCCAGGCTCAACTGAGTTCGGTTCACGATCAACTCCGCCAGTCGCAGGAGATTTTGCGCCAGGCAGACCAGGCACAGCACAGGATCCGCACTGCGTCGGCGCTGTTTCTGGCTGTTTTCGCGGTCATCGCCGGGTTGATCGTGGTCCAGGTGTACCTGCAGGCCCGTGCCTGGGACCGTGACTCGTCGCGGGCTGTTGCCGAAGTGGATTCGATTGCCACCCAACTCGGGGTATTGCGCGACGCCCGGACAGAAGCCAGGAGTGCGTTGCCTGCCTTGCTGCAGGAAGTGGGCGAGCAGCCTTTAAGTTTTCAGGAAGAAGGCAATGCTTTTGCCTCGCGCTCGCAGGCGATTATCGATGACATCGACCACCTCGCCTACGTCGGTCAGGGCCGGCTTGCTTTTCGCGATTTGCCTTCGGAACCCGAGGCCGCCGTTTATCTGAACGGCCTGTTGCTTTCCGCAGTTTCCCACCTGAGCCGCTCGGATCCATGGACAGCGTTCGCTCGGTTGGACCAGTTTTTCTCCCAGATGGCGCACTTTCCGGATGCGGTGGAGCGACGCAGGATTGCCCAGGCGTATTCTTATCGGGCTTTCGCCGCCTACCAGGTACTGGAGGCCCAGGATAAGGAACCGTCCTGGCAGCGGAAAACGGAGCGAGCCCAGTTGGAGACCTTATCCAAACAGGCTTTCGCAGATATCGCTCACGCCGCGTCGGTGGATCCGGAATGGAAACACACCAGCTTTGTCGAAGCTTTGCTCTGCAGCCGTTTTTATGTTCCCGAGGATACTGCCGACAACAGTTCGCGCAACGATCTCTTTGTTCGCGGCCTGCGCCGGGCGGTCAGTCTTTACAAGGCATTGATCGAGGAGAGATCGTATCGCGGGCCGGCACGCCGCAATCTGGCGCGCTGCCTTAAACGCATCGCGGAGCAAACCGGAGAGAAAAGCGATTTCTCCGATTTCGGCTATGGCTTGAACGCGTTTCCCACCGATGAGGAACTCGCTGACGAGGCATTGGCGGCACGCCAGCCCGCTTCGCAGGACCGGTTCCTGTGGCAATGGCTGTTGGCGGACGAGGAGCTGTTCTCTAACATCGAGCGGCTCAACCTGGCTGAATACCGCGCCTTCTGGATCCGCATGCTGGACACCAAAGTCCACCTCAGAAACTGGAGGGCCGATCTGGGAGAACTGCAACAATCCAGGCCGGCGATGAAGGAATGGAGCGTACAGCTGCTGCAATCCGAGCCGCCCATCACTCTGTCGAATGCCATCTCCCGGCGCCAGGAGCGTTTTGACAACCCGGCATCGGGCACTTAAGGACTTGCTCGCAACCGGTTCGGACGTAACCCAAAGGTTACTAGTCTTGTGACTGGCAATTCCATCCTCTCCTTCGTATCATAAAGTTGTGCCCGTCTCCGACGACGGGCGCGCGATGAAGGAGACACTGATGCCTAACAAGAGCGTAGAAACGCCAAACGGAGCTGCCAAGGCTGCCAAGCCCCGCAAGACCGCCGCCAAGAAGCTGACCACTGCCCCAGCACCGACCCGGGAAGAGATTGCTCGCCTCGCGGAGAAGTATTGGGCTGAGCGTGGCTGGCCCGAGGGTTCCCCCGAGCAGGATTGGCTGCGCGCTGAACAGGAATTGAAAACAGCTTCCTAGGTATGTGGGAAGGTTAGTCCTTCCCCGAACTCCCGGTCCTCGCGTCACCCCGAAGCAGCAAGCTCCGCGCCATGATGTGCCAGGACAAGCCGGAAGAGGACAAGCCGGAAGAATGCTCGGCCAGAACAGGCAGGGTTTGCCGCCCTTTCTGTCCCTTTGTCAGGTCAAAATAAAAGTAAGAAGTCCCTCCAGGCGACGGCGGTCCACCCGTCTTGACGCCCACCGGACATTTGTGTCACGTTTGTTGGTCGGAGCTGTGTCACGTTTGTGGATCGGAGCCGGTTTCAGTCACCAGCGGAAGATCCGTGCCTGGGTTAGGACCCCTCCCCTATCCGGTCACACTTCGGTGATCTTGAGACTCCGCCGCGTTGAGCGATACTGAACACCAGGGAAAAGCCCACTGTTTGAGCTCTTCCCACTGTGTTTTCATTGCATTTTTTTCTGCCCCGTCTCGTATCTCATGAAAAACGAAGTGCTCGACATTCTGATTCTAGGGCTGCTCGTGGTGCTGTTTGCCTCGATCTATCGCAAGCGCGCGTCTGCGCGGTTGCGTTACTGGGTCATCGCCTGGATCCTGGTCTTGTTCCATTTTGCAGCATTGCTGGTCCCAGCCTCCGCCGGCCTGGGACAGGATCTCGTCGACTGCCTGAGCATTAGCGCCCTGCTTCTTTCCGGGTTGTGTTTCCTTTTCTCCGCCTCCGCCATCTTCCAGTCCCCACTGGGCAGCGCACTGACCGGGTTCGGCATCGGGATTCCGGCGCTTTTTTACACCAACTATTTGATCTTCGGCGGTTCGCATCAGTGGCCTCTCTACCTCTCCGCCGCCGCCTCTTCCACAGCCGGCATGGTGTTGGCGTGGAGGTTGTGCCGTGGCCGCAGCCGTATTTGGGCCGTCATCACCATCGCCTTTGCCGGCGGCGGAATCACGACCGTAGTCTCGATCGCTCACCAACAGCCGGATTACGGCATTTCCGCACTTCTGTTTGAAATCTTCCTCACCTTCGCAGCGCTCTACTGGTTCGATTTCCGGCGCACCTCGACCGGTGTGCTGACCTCGATCCTGGGGCTGGTGGCGTGGGCTTCGGTGTTTCCCGTCGGGCTACTTTGCGCCTATCTGGTGCGGGCAGGCCAGATCCCTGCGGAATTGTGGAACGTGCCTAAATTTTTTGTGGCTTTCGGCATGATCATGACCCTTTTGGAAGACGAGTTCCTGGCCGCAGGCCGCGCCATGGAGCATTATCGTCTTCTCTTTGCCTCCAACCCACACCCTATGTGGGTGCACGATCCGGAGACCCTGCGCATCCTCGAGGTCAACGATGCCGCAGTGACTCATTACGGCTACTCGCGCGAGGAATTTGTCAGCATGACACTTCCCGATCTGCGTCCGACCGAAGAGGTGGAAGCGATTCTCAGGGAAAACTCTGCCGCCAACTCCACCAAGCTCACCGGCCCCTGGCGCCACCGGCGCAAAGATGGCTCCTATATCCAGGTGGACATGGCGTCTCACTTCATCGAGTTCAAGGGGCGGAAGTGCAGTTTCGTCCTGGTCCAGGATGTGACCGACCGTCAGCAACTGCACGAGCAATTGGTGCACCAGGCACACCACGACCTGCTTACCGGCCTGCCCAATCGGCTGCTGCTGGAAGATCGAATGCAGCAAAGTCTGGCCCAGGCAGCCCGCTACGGGCAACAAGCCGCAGTGCTTTGCCTGGATCTCGATCGGTTTAAGCAGATCAATGACAGCTTCGGCCACGCCACCGGCGATCTATGCCTGCAACAGGTGGTTACGCGAGTGTCGGCTCGCTTACGCGCGGTTGACACGTTCGCCCGTACCGGCGGCGATGAGTTCGTGATCATTCTGGGCGAGCTGGCCAACAAGAATAGCGCCCTGATGGTCGCGCGCAGCGTTCTCGACAGTATCAATAAGCCGATTGAAGTCGACGATTTTTCCTTCGATATCTCGGCGTCGATTGGCATTTCGATTTATCCCGATGACGGGACCGATGCTGCTCAGCTACGCCGATCGGCCGATGCCGCGATGTATCGCGCCAAGCAGGCGGGCGGGGACCAGTTTATTCTCGTCTCTTCGCACAGCAGCGGCTCCGCCGACGAGGTAACCGAACTGGAGCGGTCCCTGCGCAGCGCGCTTAAGGACGATGGACTGGAGCTCTACTACCAGCCCCAATATTCCATCGCTGGCAATCTCTGCAGCTTGGAAGCGAACCTGCGCCTGAATCATCCGCAACTGGGCACCATCGCTGCCGATCGATTCCTGCCCATCGCGGAGGAACGTGGGCTGATCGTTCCCGTAGGCAACTGGGTATTGGATGAGGTGTGCCGCCAGAGCATCGACTGGCAAGGCCAGGGCCTGACGCCGCTGCGCATATCCTTTGCCGTCTCGCCGCTGCAATTTTTACATTCCGACTTTTCCGCCCGAGTGCTGAGCACCGTGGCCCAGCGTGGCCTCGACCCCCGGCTTCTGGAACTGATCGTGACCGAGAGCACCGTCATGCGCAATCGCCCCGAGGTTGCCTCCCAGATGCGTAGTTTGGCCGCATTGGGGGTCCACCTTTCCGTTGCCGACTTTGGCAGCAGCTACTCCTGTTTGAGTCACCTGCACCAGCTTCCCGTCAGCACGCTCAAGATCGACTGTTCCTTCGTCGAACGGATATCCGACCCCAACGGAACGTACACCATCGTTCAGGCCATCATCGCCTTGGCCCACAGTCTGGGGTTCAAGGTCGTAGCCGAGGGGGTGGAGCGCACCGACCAGTTGGAGTGCCTGCGCACTCTGGGTTGTGATTTTGTGCAGGGTCATCTTCTGGCCCCGGCCCTACCGGCCGCGAGTATTTCCAGATACCTCGCGACCACGAACCCGCCGATGGCCAGGCATTCGCGCCGCTGACTCCGTTCCTCAAGCTACGGTGCGACGATCTCGCCGCACGCGATTCTTGCGCCCGCGTTGCCTGTGGGATCGGTCATCATATCGTCCGCTTTCTCGTGGATGACGAACGCTGTGCCCCCGTTGGCGAACACCGAGTTCTTGGCGTCCTTCTTAAGTGAAATGCTTTGGGTCACGAATGAGAGATGTTCCGTTCCGTCGGCCATCACTTGCAGGTTGACCGGCATATCGCCGGCATGAGGGCCCTTGGGATTCTTGGTTCCATGCTCTTTGCCGTCAGGATTGAAGTGGCCGCCGGCGGACTTGAAATCCGGCCCATCGCATTTAGCGTTCTGATGCACATGGATTGCGTGCTCGCCCTCAGGGAGGCTCTTGAGATCCAGTTTGACCTTAACTCCATTGCCCGCAGGCGTAAGTGTGGCCGACCCCGCATCCTGGCCATCGCTGGTCTTGAAGTCCACTTCCAAACCTTTGTTCTTGTGTATCGCTGCCGGCGCCGACAGCGCCAACAACGCGGGCAGTGCAGCTACGCATACTCTGAACAATCTGGTCATTCTTTTCCTCGCGTCCTGACCGGGATTCCGGCCAACCGCTAGCATAACCGATCTGTCTGCCTCACCTCATAAACACTTCTGTCTACCCCGCGAAGCCGGCCATCGAAAGCCACGATTTGTTATTTACGTAACCGTCACTGTCGACCCTGGAAGCTGCGCATCCGGATGTCTAAATGGCGTGTTATCAAGGTAATGCACATCAAGTGTTATGTACGCCGGGGAGCCTCGAACCTAGAGTGATAACAACACTCTAGAGAGCGGGCGCTGGCATGGTTCCTCGCATTTTGATCATTGACGACGAAGCCGACATACGCGAGGTGACTGCCCTCAGCCTGGAAACCGTTGCTGGCTGGCAGGTCATCCTGGCCCCTTCCGGGGCGCAAGGCATACGCCGCGCTTCCCTGGAACAGCCGGATGCCATTTTGCTCGATGTCATGATGCCCGACATCGACGGCCCAACCACCTATCAGATTCTGAAGCAGAATGGGAACACGGCTCACATTCCCGTGCTTCTGCTCACCGCCAAAGTACAGGGTCAGGACCGGCGCAAGCTCGACGAACTGGGAGCGGCCGCGATTCTTTCCAAACCCTTCGACCCCCTCAC
>DASRRN010000343.1:0-4931 GCA_035695685.1 Acidobacteriaceae bacterium
GCCGGTGGAGTCTCTGAGTGGATGGAAATCGCAGCCATCGCAGATGCTGCAAAGCTTCCGCTGGCAAGCCACGGTGGCGGTCCAGTGGATCTGCAAATGCTGCTGTGTATGCCGAATGCAATCTACATGGAGTCAGGCAGCTTCAAGGGATCCGGATCAACATTAGAACGGCTCCGCATGGCGAACAGCGCCGTTCTCGCACCCGAAAGACCGGGAATGGGAAGTGAGTTGCGGCCGGAGTATCTCCAAAAATTCAAGATGTGACTCCTTATACGCCGCCTGGCGAGGGCCTGACAGAGCGCAAACCTGGTGACAGACAGGACGTACACCCACTGTTACGTATCCGCACCAAGAAAACCATCAGTTTTTGCGTAAAGCAAGGTTGCCGTTCGGGATCTGTTGCTGGATGTGCAGGCAGGCCTTTCCACGAATGGACAGATCGCGCGTGGCTGGACCCATCTTTGGCCGGCGAATCATTTTGGGAGCATAGATTAGCACCTGCGAATTGTCGACATCGCCAGTTGTAAAGTGCCTGGCGGCCCTCGCCGATGAGGGTGGTGTTCTCCCAAGGGAAAGGAAGTTGTGATGAAAAGATTGATGCGGTCTCGCCTGCTCTTTGCGTTATGGTTTGCCGTTCTTCCCTCCGCCCTGAGACCGCTGTATGGCCAGGCAGTGACCTTTTTAGGAGACCCAGTCGACTTCGGCGACGTGGACGTATGCGCGGCCGGTCAGACGATCCCTGGGCCGTGTAGCAAAACGATGACATTTTTTTATAAGGTCACCGCAGGCGGAACGCTACAGAAGCCTAAGGTCCTGACCATGGGTGTGCCCTACCTCGATTTCGCGTTTGCCCGAAGCTCCTGTATGGGAACCGTGACCACAGGATCCCGATGCAGCGTCGCTGTTACCCTCACACCAAAGGTCGCCGGATTACGCTCCGGCTCAGTCGAGATCGTGGATGGCAGTGGAAACATATTGGCGACAACGCTGATTCATGGGATCGGTCAGGCGGCTCCGGCTGACTTCAAAATAACGCTCTCTCCGCCGTCACTCGCCATGTCACCGGGCAGCGGGCAGCCCGTTCAGGTCACTGCGACTGCGCTCAACGGTTTCACCGGTACGACGACTGTGGCTCTGAGCGGTCTGCCGCCCGGAGTAGCGAGTAACCCAAACTCACTCACGCTGCCTCCGGGCGCAACGCAGGCCATAACTCTGACCGTGGGCAACACGACCGCAGCCGAGATTGGCAATGTGGTCTTTACCGGGAATTCGGGATCGCTCACGCACACTGCCACTTTGGCCCTGACAGTGGCAGCCGCCGGAACAAGCGTCACCACCTATCACAATGACAATGCGCGCGACGGGCGGAACTCTTTAGAAACGGTGCTCACCCCGCAAACCGTCAACGCCACCGCTTTTGGCAAGCTGCGGGAGCTGTCGGTGGATGGAAAAGTGGATGCGCAGCCGCTCTATGTCAGCAGTCTGTCGATCGCCGGACAAGCCCGCAATGTATTGATCACGGTAACCGAACACGGCACCGCCTACGCCTTTGACGCCGATGAAGGCTTCGAGCTGTGGCACGTCAGCACGCTCCCAACCAACGAGACAACCAGCGACGATCACGGTTGCGCCGAGATCACGCCGGAAATCGGCATCACCGATACCCCCGTGATCGACCGTGGCTATGGAACCGATGGCGCCGTGTTCCTGGTGGCTATGTCCAAAGACGCCCAGGGAGCCTACCACCAGCGGCTGCATGCGTTGGACTTGACCACAGGCGCCGAGCTGGGAGGTAGCCCGTCTGGAATCGAAGCCACGTATCCTGGCAACGGCTACGGATCGAGCGACGGGATGCAGGTATTCGCTCCGGGGCAATATGTTGAGCGGGCGGGCCTGTTGTTAATGAATGGTCAGATCTACCTGGCGTGGACGTCGCATTGCGATCAGGATCCTTATACCGGTTGGCTGATGGCTTACAGCGAAAGCACGCTGCAGCAGGCCGGCGTGTTCAACCTGACACCGAATGGGCCGTCGTCGCCGCACTATGCTAACGGCGACGGTTCTATATGGATGAGCGGGGGGGGTCTCGGTGCCGATGCCCAAGGAAATATTTTCTTTCTCGACGGAAACGGAACTTTCGACGCAGCGCTTGACGGCAACCATTTTCCATCGAAAGGCGACTTCGGCAATGCGTTCCTGAAAATTTCGACGAACGGAAACAAACTCGCGGTCGCCGATTATTTTGCCACTCACAATACGGTAATCCAGAGCGCGGCGGATCAAGACCTGGGATCCGGGGGCGTCGTGCTGCTGCCGGACCTGGTGGATGCCGGAGGCGTTACGAGGAGCCTCGCTGTGGGTGCGGGTAAGGACAGGAACATCTACATAGTGGACCGCACCAATATGGGGAAGTTCAACGGCCGTACCAACACGATGTACCAGCAAGTGTCCAATGCCTTGAGCGGGGGCGTCTTTTCCACACCGGCGTTTTTCAACAACACGGTGTACTATGCCGCGCTTGGCGATCATCTGAAGGCGTTCCCCGTTACACAAGCGCTGCTTGCGACGACTCCGGCTACGCAATCCGCGAATACCTTTAGCTTTCCGGGAGCTACACCCAGCATTAGCTCGAATGGGACCCAGAACGGCATTGTGTGGGCGATTGAGAACCAGAGTGGAGCCGGGATACTGCACGCCTACGACGCCACCAACCTGGCCTCGGAGCTATACAACAGCAACCAGGCGTCTGGAATCCGCGACCATTTTCCCTATAGCAAGTTTGTGCCGCCCACGATTGCAAATGGAAAAGTGTTCGTGGGAACAACAAACAGCGTGGTGGTTTTTGGCTTGTTCCCCTGATGAAGGACATGATGAAGGACCGAGAAAGAGTGACAGGAAGGTGTGAAAGATTTCGGAGTTTCGGGACAGGAGTTTCGGGACGAAATAACCCCCGAAACTCCTGACGCTTTTGATGATGTGGGGTAATTTCGTCTGTCCTGAATCTCATGTCCTGAATCTCATTCCGTCTATCCACCCCAGGTCCAGCCCGGTCTTGTCCACCCGAGGTCAAGGCTGGCGGTGCGAAAAGAAGCTCAACCTCATTCCCACGATTGATCCCGCGTTCAAAAACCTTGCACAGAGCTGGGGATGGAAGATGATTAAAGTGCATGAAGAGATGTACCCGTGACCATCCAAGTGCGTAGCGCAGGAAGAATCCTGTTCTCGGGCTTGGGTAGTCGAAAAGCTCCGAACAGCATGGACAAGATAAGCACCCTCGGGGTCCTTCGACTCTGCGCCCAACCGCTGTGTCACACGACAAATCTGTGCGGCGCTTCGCTCAGGATGACGATTTTGTGGGAGCTTTGAAGAAAAACACCCAACACAAGTTGGTAACCCCGGGGACGGTCACCTCGTTTCGGAAGCAATGTGGTGATTGCCGATGCGTCGCTGGCAAGTTGCTGAAATGCCGATTTCGGGGGAAGATGAACTGGGTCGAAAAGCGCTTAACGACTGCTGGGCTAGACCGCGAATCTAAGCGAGCAGTCCTCTTAGGAGATTAATCAAAATGTATCGGATAGCCGTCTTGTTCCTGGCAACATTCGCTGCCACCTCTGTTGCCAGGCAGTTGTCCCCCGTCACCTCGCCCCATCCTACTCCTGCGCCGCTGCAAGTACCGAATCCGCATTATGTGACCTTCCTGCTCACCCAGGACGTCAACGCACCCGCCGATACAGTCTGGGCGCGCGTGGGCAAATACTGTGACATCGGCAAATGGGCGTTTCCCGACTGCAAACTACTTGCTGGCGACGGCGGCTACGCGTCCGTGCGGAACATTGTGAACGAGTTGTTGGTTGGTAAAACCGGCCACAGCTACACCTACACGCAGCCCGTGCGAAAGGACGCCAAGTACAACCTCTATCACGGCACATTGGAGGCGGTGCCCGTGACCGCCAAGACCTCGCGCCTCATCTACACTTTCTTCTACGACAACAGCCTGCTCGCCGACGACGCTGCGCGCGACGCCGAAATCGCCACTCGCAAGAAGCGATTTACCGCATTTCTCCAGAACATGAAGACACTGGGTGAAGGCGGCAAAGTGCCAGCTTCCATGAAGGAAACCACGCAACCCCCGACTCCTCCACCTGACGAGTTGCAGACCCCAAGTCCCCACTACGTCGCCATACCTATGACCATCACCGTCAATGCACCCGTCGACGCAGTCTGGGCGCGCGTTGGCAAGTACTGTGACATCGGCGAGTGGGGATTTCCTAACTGCACGATTCTCTCTGGTGATGGCAACAGCTTGGGCACCGTCCGCTCCATCGGGCATGAGGTACTCGTAGGAAAAACCAGGTACAGCTACACCTACACCCAACCCGTTCGCGAAGGCATAGACTACAACATGTACCACGGCTCACTCGAGGCAGTGGGTCTCACAGACAAAACCACTCGCCTGAACTACACCTTGGTCTTCGACAACAGCAACCTCGCCGACGATGCTGCGCGTAACAAGGATATCGACAACCGGCGCACACGCTTCACCAAGATGCTCGAGAACATGAAGACCTTGTCTGAGGGAGGAACGCTACCACCCGGAGCCTTGGGTGGAGGCGCTAGCGCCCCTCGGGCCACCGGTCAGCGATAGACTCTAACAAGTCCAGATCGAGCTTTCGCAGATCGCACCCGTCATCGCAGTCGCAAGCTGATCAAAATTTCGGATGCTGAGCCTGCTCGTGGCCGGATACTTGACGTCGGTGTAGGTCCAGCGGAATCGCTTGTCATGGGCGCGAAGGTATTTGCGCAGTTTGCGGAGTGCACGGAAAAGGGGTTGCCGTGAAACGAAGACAGTTTCTCAAGAGTTCGGCGGTCGCAGGCACTGTGCTGGTTTTTTCCAGTGCGCATGTCTGGGCAAGAGACGCCGACGCCCGCAT
>DASRRN010000344.1:0-19205 GCA_035695685.1 Acidobacteriaceae bacterium
TACACCAATCACCACCCTTGGAAAGTTGGTCTCGGGAAACACCGAAATCGGCACCTGAAACGCCATGTAGACGCCGGCAAGCGTTAACAGCGCAAGGAAGAAGAAGATGGGTTTGGCCGCGGCGGCAAGCCAGAATGACCCCTCACGATCGGGTGTGCCGGGCATCACTCCTTGTCTCCTCCGGCTTCGGCCGGAGCGGTGCCGACCTTGACCTTGGTGCCTTCATCCAGCCCATACCCGCCGTTAGTGATGACCGTATCGGCCGGGGTGAGACCACTGACAATTTGCGTTGATTCGGAAGTACGAATGCCCAGGGTCACCGGCTTCTTAGCAGCGGTTCCGTCGGGCTTGATGACCAGAACGAATTTGCTTTCGCCATCGGGTCCGGTTTGTACGGCTTCCGATGGAATTAGCAAAGCGTTCGCAGCGGTTCGGCCGGTAATCGTGGTGTGGACCGGCGTGCCCGCCTTCAATGTCCCTTTTGCATTCGCCACCCGCAGCCATACCTCGACCGTGGTGCTGCCGGGGTCAAGCGCCGGGCTAATGAGCGAGACCTTGGCCGACACCGGATCGGGGACGCCGGCGACGGTGAGGGTAGCTGGCGCCCCCAGGGAGAGCCGCTGCGACTGTATTTGTGAGAGGTGGAGCTTGGCTAGCAGCGCGGACGTATCCATGACAGTGATTACGGGATTGCCGGCAGCGGCTGTCTCTCCGGCAAAGAGTGGCCTGTCGGTCACCACGCCGGAGATCGGACTGCGAATCTCGGTGTAACTCAATTGGGCCTCGGCGCCCAAGTACTTGCCTTTGGCGGAAGTGAGTTGGCCTTGGGCGCTCTCCAGGGCAGCCTTGTGGCTCACTTTCTGTAGCGCTTCCAGATGCTGCCGGGCGATTTCGTGGGCGGCTTTTGCCTGGACCAAGGCCGCTTTAGCAGTATCCAGATCGCGGCCCGGGATGGCTCCCTCGGCAAAAAGTTGCGCCCGGCTGTCCGCAATGCTTTGGGCCAGGTTAAGGTTGGCGGTCGCCTGGGTCAGGTCTGTCTCCGCCTTCATGGTGTCTTCGGGTACCGTGGCGCCGGTGGCAATGTCGTAGGTGCCCTGGGCGGCGGTGTATGAACCCTTGTTGTCGAGTGCGGCGGCCTCAAGATCGCTGTTTTCCAGGGATACCAAAAGTTGACCGGCCCTGACATGGGAACCGCGTTGGACGTAGAACTTTTTGACTGGCGCTGTGACCTTGGGAGAGATGGCGGCCTGGGCCAGCGGCGCGAGCGTGGCGTCGACCATGATCTGCTCGGCGATGTCACCGCGCTCCGGATGGGCAGCCTGGACGTAGACCTCGGTTGGGGCAGGGGCCTCAGTTTTGCTGCAGGCGGTTGGGAGCAGCAGCGACGCGCCCGCCAGCAACAGTGCACCAAAAACCCCAAGAGACCCGGACGGGCAGCTGGATAGGTAATCGGACGGGTGCCCCAGGT
Source organism: Acidobacteriaceae bacterium (assembly GCA_035695685.1). GTDB lineage: Bacteria > Acidobacteriota > Terriglobia > Terriglobales > Acidobacteriaceae > PALSA-350. The sequence continues at coordinate 1,469 of DASRRN010000344.1, forward strand.
TCGCCTGACCTGCCCCGGCGTGCCGTGGAGCGTACCTGGGCCGAAAATGAAATGTTTCGACTGCTTTCAGCAAATTGCGCATCTGGGCCCGGCGGCCTGGGAGCGGCTTTCCCGCGTGTATAAAAGAAAAGCGTTTGTTGGGCTTCGCCCCGTCTGTTCCGGCCCACGTACGCTGATGCGAACGTGGGGCACCCGTCCAAGGACCTGACGTCGTGTGTACACCGGGACACTGCTTGGGAACAATGAGGGCCATGGCTCAGATCGCTCCTGTCAAGAGTCGCAAATTAGTGAGAGCCAGTTGATAGCGGACCGTACCGTCCTCGCGTGCGATCTCCGCGGTGGTCAGGGAGTTTTCCGCATCGACCACTTCAAGTACTGTCGCCTCGCCCGCGGTATAGCGCAGACGAGTGAGGCGCAGACTCTCGGTTGCCGTTTGAACGCTTTGTTCGAGGGACCGGAGTGCGTCTTGGGCTGTGGCTGCCTCTGAGTACGATTCATCCAGTTGGGCGACTAGCCGGCGCTGGGTCGCGGTGAGCGCAGTGTGTGCTGCATCCCGCAGGATCTCGCTCTGGCGCACTCTGTGCTGGGTAGAGAACCAGTCCCACACCGGGAGATCAACCGTGGCGCTGGCAGAGTAGCCAAGATTGCGGGGCGCCACGTTGTCGTTAGGGTTAGGGTTGAAAGGATTAAAACGGCCATTGGCTGCGACCTGCGGCGCGTCGATGCCGTAGGTGAAGTTGAGAGCAAGATCGGGAAGGTAGGCGGCGCGTGCCGCGGCTACCTGCAAAGTGTTGACCCTGAGAGAGGCCATAGCCTGACGCAGCTCCGGATTGAGCCTCATGGCATTCGCGTCGACGTCAGCCCGTGCTGGCAGCGGCACAATCGGGCCGGGCGAGAGGGTGTAATCAGTCCGTGGGTCGGCAAAGAGGAGGACAGCCAGATCCAGGCGAGATTTTTGCTCCCCGAGCAGGGCTTCGGCAAGGTCGCGATCGCGCTGCTGTTGCTGCAACTGCGCCTTTACCACATCGGCGTGCGCCGCTTCGCGGGCGCTCTCGCGCTGTTGGGTGAGATTCGTGAAGCCAGAGGCCTCGCCCGCGGCGCGTCGCGCCACGGCAACCCTGTGGCCGGCGGCCAGCTCCTGGTAGAAAAGGCCGGTTACGGTAAGCACAAGTCCTCGGCGAGCAACTTCCAACTGGGCCGCAGCTACGGCAGCTGCAGCCGCAGTCCGCGAGACTGCAATGGTTTGTGGCAGTCCCAACGTTTCGTTAACGACAGCCTGGCTGGTATATTCGTGAACCGAATTGTTGGCGATAAACACTGGTAGAGACTGGGCTCCAATCGTGGCAGTGTCACTGTGGAGCCTATTCGGTTGGGTATACAGGTACTGGTTGTGAAACGTGGCATTGGGTAGCAGAGCAGAGCGCGCTATGGAGTGATCAAGGGCAGCGATACGCGCGTTGCCGGCTGCGGCGGCGAAGGTGGGCTCGTTGGCACGAGCCATGGTGATAGCTTGCTCCAATGTTATCGATGGGGGCGCAGCATTTGTAGGGGGCGCCCCACCCTGTTGTTGTGCGACCGCGTCGATCGTCGCGAGCAGGGACAATGCGAAGGCAATGACAGAAAGTCTCAGCATGACATCTGGAAGACGCAAAATCGGGAATCGCAGACTCACTTCTGTCCGACTACCAATATGGTGAAGCTGCCGGGGACGATGGCGGGCCGTGGATGCGGGTTAGCCGCCGTTGGTGCGGGCCGCTCTCCAAATGAGGCGGTGGCCAGGTAGATGCGGCCCGTGACCCAGTCCAACGTCATGGTGCGCGCTCCTCGTTGCGTGTCCAGGTTTTGCAGCACCGGGTAGGTTGGTTTGCTGGCGTCGATAATGGTGAGCGTTCCGCCACCATTGGAGGAGAAAGCCAGCTTGCGCTTTGCATCGTAGCGCGCCGCATCCGGACCTTCGCCGATGGCCGGATTGGCCAGCACCTTTCCCGAGCTCGCATCGACCACCGCCATCTTCCCACCGTCGCACACGGCAAAGAGCCGGCGCCCGGTGATATCGATGGCTAGTCCAGAGGGCGAATCGCAGTTGGCCACCGGCCAGGTCGCGGTGATGGCTTTCGCCACTGCGTCGAACCGGACAATCTCATTCTTGCTCTCGATATTGTCAAACACTGTACCCGAACCGTCGGCAACCGGGAACTCGGGTTTGCCAGAGAGGGCGATCGTGGCCACCGCTTTGTTTTGTGCAGTGTCAATCACGGTTACATTGTTGCTGCGGCCATTGAACGCCCACACCGTCTTTGTTTTGGGCTCAAACACAATCCCGTCCGGATTCGTGCCGGCCGGAATCGAAGCGACGCTGGCCAGCGAGCTACGGTCAAAGACCACCACGGCATTCGCGCCGCCATCGCTGATATACCCATATTTGCCGGCGTCATCCAGCGCCACGCCGTGGGTGCCCTTCAGGCCGGTGATGCTGCCCACGACTTTCCCGGAATCGCTGTCCAGTACCTCGACCCGGGGCCCGTGGGTGACGTAGAGACGGTGTCCTTTGGGGTCGGAGGTCAGGTAGTCCCACCCACCCTCACCGCCAATCTTCCACTGGGTTAGGACGCTGTACGGCTTCTGTGCCCACGCGCCGGCGGGCGCGAGAATGGCGCCCGCTAAGGATGCGCTAAGAGTCAACGTCTGTAATGCAGTCCTCAGGTGCTTCGCTGTCATTGGATCTCCAATCAGGCTCGACTTAATTTCGCACAGCTACCTTAACGGAAGCTGAAGACAGCGCGGAAACGGGGAAACGAACCGTCACCCTGGTCCCGTTTCCTAATTCGCTGGCAATTTCAATGGTTCCCAGCCCGTGGGAGGCAATGGCTTTGCAGATGGCGAGGCCCAGGCCGGTCCCTCCCGTGTTTCTGCTGCGAGATGGATCGCCGCGGTAGAAACGGTCAAAAATATGGGGCAAATCCTCGGGTGCTATGCCCTCGCCATCATCTTCGATCGTCAGCTCTGCGCAGGTACCCTCCTGCCGTGCTACGGCGCGGATTGTCGAGCCCCCAGGACTGTGCTGCAGAGCATTCAAGAGCAGGTTCCCGCATAAAAGTTGCGCTTGCTCCGGCTCGATATCGACCATCACCGGCGCCTCTGCCAGGACAATCACGTGCAGGCGCTTTAGCTCTGCCATGGATTCAAATTGTTGCGCCACCTGGCGGAGAATATCGGCCAGGTCGGCCGCTCCGCTTGCCGAATCGCTATTCGTCTCTACCCGAGCCAGCGTCAGCATCTTGGCTACCGTTTCTTCAACGCGTTCACAATCGAGCTGGCAGCGTTCTATCCCGCGCTCGTACTCGAGCGTTGTCCTTTGCTTGAGAGTGAGCAGCTGTAGCGAAGACTTCAGTACGGCGACGGCGGTCTTGAGCTCGTGCGCGGCATCGCTGGTAAAGCGACGTTGCTGCATAAACGAGCGCTCCAGGCCAGTGAGCACAGTTTCGATCGCCACCGTCAGGGGGGCAAGCTCCCTGATCATGCGCGCTCGGGGGGAAGGAGCGAAGTTCCAGGAGTTGACCGAGACGCCAGATGCCTCCGCCGCCAGCTCGCGCAAAGGCGCCAGGCCCCGATTCAAGAGCCAGAAGATCAACATTCCTGAAATCGCAAGCAGGAACAAGCTGGTGACCGCATAAAAGCCGACAGCTTCCCAGATCTCGCTCCAAACGTGTTCGATCGGGGAGCCATAAAAGATAGTGACGCGGCGCGGGATGCCACCACCTTTATCGCCCGGATCGACGATTCTGAGACCCTGGATCCTGAGCACCCGATAATGCTTGCCTTTGAAGGAGACTCTCAGAAGCTTGCCGGTGCTCGCGGTTAGCAGGGCTTTCGTGGGTCCTGCCCAATTGAGCGACTGACCGAGCACGCGGCCGCCCGCGTCCTGCACCTGGTAGACATCCTCGGTTGGAAGATTCGCTTCCGTTCCGTCCAGCATCACGTTGTCCTCTGTGTCTTCCGCGTCCTGCACTGCGCCCAGCAACGAATCAGCGCGGCCGCGAAGCATAACGTCAAAGGATCGAAAGCGTACATGACGCTCATAGAGCAATGCCGCACCCGATATGGAAAGGGCCGCGAGCAGCTCTATCAGCAGGATGGTTACGATGAGGCGGTGGGTGAGGGAATAGGACTTCATCGCCCATCCTCAAAGCCCATGAGCAGGCGGTACCCGCGTCCGCGCAGTGTTTCAATGCTCGGCTGCTGTGTGGCAGCCTCGAGCTTGCGGCGCAGATTCGAGATGTGGGCTTCGATCACGTTGGAATGATGTTCCCAGTTGTAGTCGTAGAGATGCTCCAGCAACTCGCGTTTGGATACGATGACGCGCGGCCGATGAATCAGATACTCGAGAATGCGATACTCCGTAGGCGAGAGATCCACTAGCTTGCCCGAGCGCCGGACACTCTGCTCGACGGTGTTGACCTGCAGATCAGATATACGAAGGATGGGATCGGCGACTCCCTTGCCGCGACGGATCAGCGCTTTGGCCCGGGCGATCAATTCCCCCAGGTCGAAAGGCTTGGTAAGATAGTCGTCCGCGCCGGCATTGAGCAACGAAATGATGGAACTGGCCTCGCTCCTGGCGGTCAGAATGAGCACAGGCGTTCGGTCTCCGCGTGTGCGCACCTTTTTCAGTAGGCCCGGGCCGTCCAGCCCTGGCAGCATCAGATCCAGGATGATCAGGTCATAACAGCGATTTTCGGCAAGATCGAGCCCGGTGAGCCCGTCTTCTGCGCAGTCGACGGCGAAATTGGGGCCCTCACGTAAGGCGGAGGCTACGTTTTCCGCCAGCCGCACTTCGTCCTCAACCACCAGTACCCGCATACCTGCAGTATCGCCCAGCTTAGGTTAACCGAAGCTGAAGTCCTGCATCTGGGAGTGGCTTTCACAGCCTGCGGAAAAAATGCTTTGTACGAAGGGCACGGCTTCAGCCGTGCCATAAACTTCTCAGCTATGCGCGGCTTTAGCCGCTGAGGTACGGCTTTTTACTGCCGTTTCCAAGCGACTGAGCGTGCGAGGAATGACAAAAAAGCGTACCCCGGGGCTAAACAGGGTGTGTGAGAAACCACTTTTTGAACGGTACGGCCTTTAAGGCCGTACGTTTAACAATCAAGATCAATCGGCTAAACAGGCTGCGGAAAAAGGTTGAATAGGGAGCGAAAGCTGTTCCCTCAGCGGCTAAAGCCGGACCTGTTTTCAATCTTCTACGGACGGCCTGAAGGCCGTCCCCTTCAAAGAATTCAGTTTTTCCGCAGCCTGTTTTTTAGCCGCTGAGGGCTGCTTAAGCGAGCACAAGAGATGCCCCCAGAGGCTAAAGCCCGTATGTTGGGTCGTTAACGTACGGGCTGAAGCCCGTACCCTTCAAAAAGCGAGGTCTCACACACCATCTCAAAGCCCTCATCAGTTTGATTCTTGTATGGGACGGCTGAACGCCGTGCCATACCTTGCCTATCGTTCTCCCGGAGGCGGCGCACTTTGGCCAGCCCCGCTCTTTGGAGGCTGCCAACCGTCATCTGACGGGCCGTTTTGGAAGAAGAACGAATCTTTGCTGTATGGGCCAGTCGCGTACGTCGCGTTGGCCTGGCCGAAGATTTTCCCCGCCCGCAAGGTGTCCGCGCGAACCTTATCTACCAATTGGTGATAGCGCTCATCGGTCTGGGCAAATCCGGAGAACCATCTGAGGTCATTGTTTCCAATGATCACCACATCTACTCCCGGGACGGACGCAATGTCATAGGCATTTGCGACTCCGGTTGGGGTCTCGATCATGACCACGACCAGCATGTTGTCATTGATGGTTTGGTGATAGTTGACGCCGTTCACGCCCCAGATGCTCGCTGCCTGGCCCTGGCCCGTGCTCCGTCGCGCAACCGGAGGATAGCGAGCCCACTTGGCCGCTTCCCGCGCCCGGTCGACATCGTCCACGGTCGGAATCACCACCCCCAGCGCGCCAATATCCGTCGCGTGTTGAATATGCCATTCCTGCGCGTCCGGCAGCCGGATCATCGGCGTTGCCTTGACGTGAGGGCACGCGGCAATCATTTTCTCGATATCTGCGAACTCCAGGGTGCTGTGTTGCATTTCGAACCAGGTGAAATCGTAATGCTTGGCCCGCTCGCAGTAGTCGGCGATATCCATCTTCGACTGGGTGAAACTGAATACCTGTTTACCGTCGAGCAGCTTCTGCTTGGTGGTGTTATACGGCTTGGGTTTGGCAGCGCCGGAGTCCGGGCTTTGTGCTACCAACGGCAGAACGGGCAGCGCCAGCAAGGAACCAAGGAGTATCGCCACTGCGGGCAGGATCTTCATTCGTGTGGCCTCCGAACAGCAGACACAGCCATCCTTTATAGACCCAAAATCTGTCCTGTGACTATGGGGAATAACTATGACCGTGCTCTCAATCCGGAGATTCCCCTGTACGCACCTTGTTCGGGCAAGTAGGTAGGCGTTTGCTTCAGAAGACTACGCAGCACCCATACCGTCTCGAGGACAGTAACGAGGCTGATGAACCCCGGGTTCCTGTCGCTCAGTACTTCCCAGTGCGATCACAATGATCAATGCGGCAGCGGTACAGACACGAGGCGAGTCAAGGCGTCGCATTCCTTATCCTTTTCAAAGGCGAAATTGCCAGACAAGGTAGCACAAGCGTCACCAGCTTGTCCCTCGGGCAAAACTTCCGCTATCGGAGAGCGTCTCAACCCGCCGCAAACTAATAGTACCGAGGCATATAATGCTTCCAATTCACCATGGTTCAAATTATTCGCAGTCGCAAGGTCTTTGATGTCTGCATTGTCGGCTCGGGAGCAGCAGGCGGGGCAGCCGCAAAGGTATTGACCGAAGGCGGGATCGATGTGGTGATGTTGGAGGCTGGCCCGCTGCTCAATCCTTTGAAGCACTTCAGCGAGCACTTATGGCCTTACGACCTTGCTCATCGCGGTGCTGGAATCGGCGGTACCGGTTACGATCAGGACGGAAGCCGCGAACTGGATGTATCCTTCATCTCGGGTAAGATCCCCGGCGAACCGTACACCAACGCACCCGGCTCGCCCTTTGGGTGGGACCGGGCGCGCATTCTTGGCGGTCGAACCAACCATTTCACACGAGTCTGGCTGCGCATGGCGGAAGCGGACTTTCAAGGACACACCCTGGATGGCGCGGGCTACGATTGGCCGATCCGCTTTCAGGACCTTGCGCCGTACTACGACAAATCAGATTCCTATGTGGGAGCTTACGGCACGATGGAGCACATCCCGTCCGCTCCGGACGGGATCTTCCAGCCGCCGCCGCTGCCTCGCTGCTCCGACGTGGTCATTCAACGGGGCTGCCAAAAGCTAGGTATCCCGTGTATTCCCGGCCGCGCCGCGATTCTGACGCGCACTCTGAATGGCCGGCCCCCTTGCCACTACTGCAATCAGTGCGAACGGGGATGCCGGATGAACTCGAATTTCAGCTCGAGCTTGACCCTGATTCCCGCCGCCTTAGCGACCGGTCACCTCACGATTATCCCCAACGCAATGGCGCGAGAAGTTTTAGTGGGCAGTGATGGGAAAGCCCGAGCCGTTTCCTATATTGACAAGGCCACTCGCACTGAGCAACAGGTCCAGGCTCGAGCCTTTGTGATCGGGGCCAGTGCGTGCGAATCCGCGCGCCTTCTGCTCAATTCAAAGTCTTCAGCATTTCCTGACGGACTCGCCAACACTTCCGGCGTGGTCGGCCGTTACCTGATGGAGACGCCTGCGAGCGGCGTGGTCGGGTACTTCCCACAACTTACCAGGATTCCACCGCACAACCATGATGGCACCGGCTCGGTTCATGTCTATGTTCCGTGGTGGAAGTACGAGCGGAAGAACAACTTTCTCCGCGGCTACCATATCGAGGTATATGGGGGACGCACGATGCCGAAGGTGGGGATGTTTGCTGATGTGTTGAAACAGCACGAGGGCTACGGTGTTGGCCTCAAAGGGGCCTGCCGCGAACAATATGGAGGGTTCGTTAGCCTGGAGGGCCGGGGCGAGATGGTCCCCAATGAACGAAGCTACTGTGAGATTGATCCGGATGTCGTCGATCAATGGGGCATCCCGGTACTACGTTTCCATTTCACCTGGAGCGACAACGATGTCAAAATGGCGGCGGACATGAACGAGACTTTCCGCGGCATCATTGAAGCTGCAGGAGGGACACCGGTCAACGAAACGGGTTCGCCGTCAAGCCGCTGGGGCCACCTGTATGCAGGCGGCGTGGCGCACGAGGTGGGAACCGTGCGCATGGGGTCCGATGCCAAAACTTCCGTCCTAAACGGGTTCTGCCAGGCGCATGATGTCAAAAATTTGTTTGTCACGGATGCCGCGTGCTTCACAACCAATTCAGACAAGAATCCTACGCCGACGATCCTGGCATTGTCCTGGCGAGCGTCTGAATACTTGCTGCAACAGGCCAAGCAGTTGAGCTTGTAGGAATCGGCCAATGCATGATCGCTGGGTTTCGAAAGGTGTGACCGTCCGCTTATCCGCCTCAAGTAACGCTACGATGCGTTATTCTGTGCGCGGTCGCGATCGACGTGCTACCAAGGGTCGCCCCTGAAGGGAGCCGTCGATTGGCCCGGATCATGACAATTGGGGAGATCCTGGTAGAGATCATGACGACCGAGCGCGGCCAGAACTTCCGCGCGCCGGGCACGCTGGTGGGGCCGTTCCCGAGCGGCGCTCCCGCCATCTTCATCGACCAGGTGGGCCGGCTCGGACGTCCGGCCGGGATCATCGGCTGCGTAGGCGACGACGATTTCGGCTGGCTGAACATCGACCGCCTGCGGCGGGACGGTGTCGACACCAGTGCTATCGCATTGCTCGCCGACGCGGTCACCGGAAGCGCGTTTGTCACCTACACGGAGACGGGCGAGCGCCACTTCATCTTCAACATTGCCAATAGCGCTTCCGGCCGCCTCTCAGCGTCGTCGATCACCGAGCCGGTGCTCGCCGATTGCGCGTGGTTTCACGTCATGGGTTCATCACTGTTCTCTCCGGGAATCACTGCAGCCGTCCGTAAGGCGATCGGGATGGTGAGGCGCCGGGGCGGGGTTATCTCCTTCGACCCGAACATCCGGCCGGAGATACTCCGAAGCGCGGACGTTCGAGAAGCGCTCCGATCGATCCTCGAACAGACCGACGTGTTCCTGCCGAGCGGCGACGAGGTGGCCCTGCTGGTGGATGCGCAAACGGAAGCCGAGGCCATCGAGCCGCTACTCGCCCTCGGGATTCGAGAGATCGTGGTGAAACACGGCAGCGCCGGCTGCACCTATTACGACCGGTCGTGCCGGCTGGACGTACCGGCGTTCGCAGTCCGCGAGGTCGACCCCACCGGCGCCGGCGACTGCTTCTGCGCCACGTACGCGGCGTGCCGCGAAGAAGGCAAAGCGGCCGACTACTCGCTGCACTATGCCTGCGCCAGTGGTGCGCTTGCCGTGACGCGCAAAGGTCCCATGGAGGGCACTGCGAGCTTTGCGGAATTGGACACGCTCATGGCGGCGCAGCGCCGATAGAGTACTCTCGTTACCGGCCACAGGGATCGCTTAAACCACGAGCTTCTGCGTTTGGCAAAGCGCTCGTATCGAAAAAATTGCTGAACTGCGATCAGCTGCATAATTCTTCACAACCAAACAACCGCAGTAGAGCGTCCCAACTCAATGTGCTTGCTCCTGAGTGCGTGCGTGAGTTCTTCCGGTGCAGGATACTGCGTCCGCTGCTTCGTCAGCTACGCGGTGGGGTGACGCCCCGCCGTCTAGCTTGGAGCCTGGCATTGGGGATGGTCATTGGAATAAACCCATCCGTTGGGATGACCACGCTCTTGCTCGTCATGCTCGCATGGGCCCTCGGTCTCAGTCAGATCGCATCGCAAATCGGATCCCATGCGGTGGCGCCGCTCCACCTGCTGCTTTTCATCCCGTTCATGGAATTGGGCGTACATCTTTTTCATACTCGGCGGCTTCCGCTCGACAGGCGCCAGATCGAGCACCTGAGTCATCACCCGCTGCATCTGGTTCAGGAAATTTGGCAGTGGGAATGGCATGCTCTTGTAGTGTGGGGCCTTGTGGCCGCAATCGCATTGCCTCTGCTCGCCGTGCACATCCGGCGGGGCCTGGTGATGCTGATGCGTCGCCACCGAAGACTGATGCGTTCACATCCCCCGCTGCATTCAGCGGAATAGAGCGGTTTAACAATTGGTGTAGGCCGAAGCAAAGGACCTTTTCCTGGTTTTCTCCCAAGGAAAACCACTCCTCGCGGCCTTTTGTCGGGCCACAGTAATTGTTAAACCGCTCTAGCCTCGGCATTCCCGGTAACTTCGACCGCATTCGTAAACACTTGAGTAAGTGGTTTGCTTCCATTCATTCATCGCGGAGCAGGATCATTGGATCAACGGCGAGAGCACGTCGAGCGGGGACGAAGGCAGCCACAACTCCTACGCAGAGCATAGTAAGGATCACACCGCCGAGGATGACCGGATCTTTTGGCGTGGCCTGATACACGATAGACGAAAGGACACGGGTTGCCAGTACACCGAGAATCATGCCGGCTATCGATCCAATCGCGAGTAGCCGGAAAGTACGTCCGAGCGCTGCGCCGAGCACCTTTCGTTGATCGGCTCCAAGGGCTATGCGGATACCGAGTTCACGGAGACGTTTGCTGACGGTATAGGCGGCCATGCCGAAGATGCCGGTAATAGCCAGCATCGCGCCCAGCAAGCCAAGCGCTCCGAGAGAAACGGTGGCTACGCGAGCGGCGAAGAGAGCGGAATCCAACTCGCTGTTCCAGGTTCTGATTTCCAGCGGCAGTGCGGGATCGAGGGTGCGCATCGAGCGTTGCAATGCCGCGGCGACTTCCTGTGGGTCACGTTCCGATCGAACAATGAGCCAGGTGTCGCTGGCGGGGTGCTGGAGGAAAGAGAAGAACATGGCGGGCTTGGGGTCTTCGGTAAGGGTCTGATATTTACCGTCTTCCACCACGCCGATCACTTCCGCCCGGTTGCTGCCGCCCCAGAACCGGAAATGGCTGCCGATTGCTTTATCTGGGGAGCCGAAAACTTTGCGCGCAAATTCGCGATTCACCAGGGCCACGACAGGAGCCTTGTCCCCATCGTGCATGGTGAAGGAGCGGCCCGCCAGAATTGCCGTTCCAGCAGCCCGGAAATAGTCGGGCGAGACCTGGAAATTCTGGGCATCGGCCGCAGCGTTGGGGGGACGGAAATCGCTGGTGGCGTCAGTGAATACGTCGGAATCTCCCCCGCCGATACTGAGCGGAAGCCGATCCGAATATCCCACGGCCGTGACGCCCGGGATCGCTGCGGCAGCATCGAGCATACGCTTCTGCATCGGTATGCTCTGGTCGGAAGCATATCCAGCCATCTTCAGATCCGTCCTTACGAGCATCACGTTCTTAGGCTGAACACCGTAGTTGTTTTCGAGCGAACGAGCCAGGCCGCGCACGGCGACCAGCGAAGCGGTGACTAAAACAGAGCAAATCGCGATTTGCAGGCCCAGTAGAAGGTCGCGCAGTGTAAAGCGCCGTGTGCTGCCTGCGGTTGTGCTCCCCGAGCGAATGATCTGCCAGGGGTCGGAGCGGAGAATCTGGCGGACAGGGACCAAGCCAAAGAACAGCCCACTGAACACTGCCAGCAGGAAGGCCAAAGCATAGCTGCTCATATCCGGATTGACCGGCACATTGATCGGGATATTCGGAATCGGCCGCCACGTGCTGAGGGCACGCAGAATGACTACGGCTCCCGCCATCCCACAGATACCTCCAGCCAGAGAAACCAAAACGGCTTCGGTGAGGAGCTGACGAAGAATGAGCTGGCGGCGCGATCCGAGAGCCAGGCGGACCGCGATTTCGCGCGAGCGATCCGCCGCCCGCGCGGCGAACAGGCTCCCAAGATTGGCGCATGCCGCAAGCAGGATAAGGCCTGCGAGCAGCATGAGTCCGAACATAAAAGCCCGGGTGGGTCGACCCAGGGTATTTCCTGCGAGTCCCGGGCGAGACAAGGAGAATTTTAGGCCATCATCGGATTTGGGATAGGTTTTCGCCAGCGAATTTGCAATGGTGTTCAAGTCCGCAGTAGCTGCGGCTGGTGTTACTCCGGCCTTGAGGTGCCCGATCGCCCAGGCGTTATGGTTGCCACGCTCCTCGAGTGACATCCAACCACTGATTTGCGGCGAGTTGACGATGGGAGCCCACAGATCGGGCGCGAAAAATAGTTCGGTGCCGCGGAAGTCGGGGCGAGCAACGCCGATGATGGTGAAGGGATGCTTGTTGATCTGCACAGTCCGGCCGACTGCGGCAGGGTCCGCATTGAAATGGCTGTGCCAGAGCCCATAGCTCAGAACGATCTCGGGCATACTGTTGGGCCCATGTTCTTCGGAAGCATGCATGAACCGGCCAAGATAGGGCTGAACGCCCAGGGCATCGAAGTAATTGCCGCTTACGGTATAGGGCCAGACGACAGAGGGAGTTCCATGGCCGGTATCGAGCCCAACGCCGCCCATTATGTCGTATAGCACCAGCGAGTCGAAGCTCCGGTTCCGGTCACGCAGGTCGCGGTAATCCGGATACGACTCCGAAGGACTTGTATCTGACCCGTAGGCGCGTTCCAGCATGAACAGCGTCTCAGGGTGAGATACGTTGAGCGGTCGCAGTATCAACGCATTCAGTACGCTGAAGACGATTGCATTGGCGCCAATGGCCAGTGCAAGGGTGAGCACGGCGGTAGAGGCGAATCCAGGCGCTTTGCGCAACTGTCGTAAAGCGAGTCGTATTTCGGCCTTCATGCTTCCCTCGTTATCCTTCGTCGTGTATCTCTCGGGTTTCCGGGACCTGTATCGGTTGTACGCACGAGCAGGGACGGCGGTTCCATTCGATGTTGCCATTTCCCCACCAGGGAATACCAGGCCAGGGCGCTCTTTGAGCACTGGTGAGTTTGCTCCTAAGATTACTGTTGGGCAACCAGGTGGATGGGGCTTAATGCACTTGGACTCGGTGACAGACGAGCTAACCCCCACAGTTTCGAACTCAGGCTCAGATTGTGATGAAGAACAGGCCACGCTGCGTCACATGGTGCGGGAGACCGGATACCACCATGCGGGCCAAACGCGTCATGAGCGCAAACTTAACACGAACCAAGAGTGAAGGGGATAGGTATCATGTCGACGCATTAGGACGCATTAGGATCCTTGCATTCTCTCGCGAAACTTCCGACCGAGCGATGCCGGGACTTCAACCGCAGCTCCTTCGAAACGTCACGCTATGGAGTGGTAGCGAAGCCGTAACAGTCAAGGATTGCTCCGAGCAAAGCGACGTGTTGACGTTCAAGGAGCGAGCCCTTCGCATGCAGTTTGAAGACGGAAGGGAGACATTCGTAGATCGCGCAGGCGTTTCTTGCTGCATCGTGTCGCGCAGGATAGAGGATGCCGTCTGGTTTGATGGGATGTTCGCGAAAAGCGGCGGACCATCGTTGCGCGACGGCGTGAGAACCACTGAACAGACGCGAGTCTGCTCCGACGCGGGCGAGCCCTCCTGAATTGGACAGATCGATCAGCTTCATCGGGCGCAGAAGTTCGAGGTGGGCTAGGTGGCGTCCTTCGAGGGCGGTCGCCGTTACGGTCCGGATCCCGGTTGTTTGGCCATACGTCTCAATGAACGAGCAATATTCGTCGAGACCTGCGTAAAGAACACCGTAGGAACGATCCGGTGAATCGAAGCGATTGCCTCCTGTTCTGCCAAAGAACAGAGGACTTCTGCCCCGGGCATGCAGCCGGGAGAGGATAGTGCCCATTGATAGTTTGGCAAGGAGGGGTTCACTGATTTCGAGATACCCCGGCGGCTCCGGATGTTCGCCGGGAAAATCGGTCACGCCGCTCCCTGTTCGCCATATGCTTCGGCCGCGCGAACCACTGCTTCAGTCTTTCCCTGGCGGAGTGCATCGAGTGGGGTTCTGCCGTTCAGCCTGTCGTTACCGTTAGCAAAGAAAATCGACTGCATCCATGGATCGTGCCCACTAAGCGCATCCAGAACTTCTTGCAGGCCATCGAGCGTCTTTCCGTCCTCGAACTGAAATGCTGGATACGCATAGCCTCTTTTCCCCTGAGTCAGGCCGATCAGCTGGTTCTGGCTTCGCCGCTTATCCACCGCTTGGCGGCTGATGCCGATGAGTTCGGACGCTTGCTCGACGGACAGAGTTCCTCCGAGCTTCTCGATGATCCGTTTCCTGTGCTCGATGCCTCTTAGCTTCGCTCGAATCAGGGGATCGCCATCGCTAGATGCCGCGGCTATGGAAGCTGCGGAAAGAGCATTCACCAGGAGGTCGAAGTCGGTGGGCGAAGCGGTCAGTTCCTCGACGCTCTGCGAAGAGAGTTCATTCGCAATCGAGGAGAGCGCGTTGAAGGCCCGCGAAAAGAACACTGGATGCTCGGTTCGCGAGAGCGAGTCGATGACCCTCGTCAGAGGCTTGAGTCGGGTGGTCTTCTTGAGTTCGAAGATGACCAGGAATGTTGTTCCGTCCACCTCGGTCGTTAACACGAAGTCTGGTACCTCAAGCGAGATTCTTCGGCTTTTTGCTTCGAGGGAGACCTTGTTCTGGGTCACCTCGAACTTCAAATTCTTGTGAATTGCGGTTGACATCAGTAATCGCTTAGGTGTTCCCGACGTGCGGGAGAGCCGGATGCGGGCAGAGTCATGGGGCGGAAGAGTTTCGATCCAATGGCTGACGATCCTCTGGACGTCCTCCAAGGAAGCAGGTCGCTCAGTGTTTGATTCGATCACCACGGTATACCTCTGGTTGACGAACAAATTATTGACTCATCGCGAATCGTTAGTCAACCATAATTATAGATGGAAATTCCTGTAAACGCGAGAAGCCAGCTTAGACCGCCGGGGTGTACGAACTCTAGCCGGAAGGAGATTTAATGTACGGGATGTAACCGATCCGTACACACCGTCGTTACTGAGGATTAACAGCAATTCGGACAGGGGTTGAGCTATCTGTCCCTTCAATGCCCTTCAATGCCAGCGAGTTCAGGCTGCTCAACACCGCCGACTAAACATGCTCCAAATCCGGTGAGCGTAGAACGGTCTTGGTACGAGCGTGCCGTTTGCGGGCACTTGATTTCTGCTTCATGGCCGATGGCCATCTCTGCCATCGGCCAATGCGCTTCGCTTCCGGCCGGTTCAGTGCGATGAATGGATGTCCGGAGTCAATTAACGACTTTACGGACAAGCGGCTTTTCGCCCTGAACGATCGATCGAGACCGTGCGTTCATTGAGGAACTCGGGCACCTAGACCACTGCCTGAATGCTGTTAGTGGACAGTGTTCTTCGAAAATGGACGGTGCGGCATAGAGTCCAGAGCCCTCGCCATCTTATTATCTGCTGAATACAAATAGGTTAGCACTCAGCGCGCTAACTGGAACCTTGCGTGCAAACGTTGCGAGGCAGGAGGACGTCGAATGCAATACTTCCCGAAAAATCTCTTGCGCACGATTCGTAATTTAAGCGGGAGGCTTACCAGACTCATCCCTTCTCAATCTACAAGAGTTGGGACTTGGCGCATTGTCCTTGCTGTTGTAGCACTAAACCTAACCTTGGCGTCGGTGGCCAACGCCCAGATCTCGCCGGACCTGCCCAATCCGACCGGGACGCCGAACCCGCTGACGACGACGCTATCCATTTTTCGCAGCAATATGCAGGACAAAATCATGAAGTCGGCGGACGAGATGCCAGAGTCCAAGTACAGCTACCGGCCGACGAAGGACGTTCGCTCGTTTGGCGAGATCGTGACTCATGTGGCGGATATATCCTACCTATTGTGTTCAAACGTCAAGGGTGAAGCGACCCCCGCCACGGCGACCGCGAAGGGTTCGAAGACCGAGATCATGGCCTACCTCAAAGGCGCGTTCCGCTACTGCGATGGCGCGTACTCCGGGTTCACCGATGCGCACCTCAATGACCCGGCGGACTTCTTCGGCGCCAAGACGAACAAGATGTTCATCTTGACGCAAGTCGGAAATCATGACGCCTTGCATTACGGCAATCTCGTCACGTATCTGCGCCTCAATGGCCTCGCGCCGTCCGGGGGCTGGTTTTGATGGCGCGGCGGCGAGTCTTCTTTCAAAAAGCGTTGGTCGTGGCCGTAATGGGATGCATGGGCACGATCCTAGCTGCGGGACAGCACAAGGAGCAATCCACTGCACGGACCGTTGCAGCCAAGAAAGATGGCCGTGCTGAGATTGATGGCCATGCGTCGGAATGGTTGAAAGAGAGCGATGTGCCAAGCGTAGCGGTGGCATATATCGAACATCGAAAAGTGGCGTGGACAGAGGTGTATGGGGAGCAGAGTTCGGGAGTCGCGGCGACTGGGAAAACGCTGTACAACATGGCGTCGCTCACCAAGCCGATGACAGCGGAGACAGTATTGCGAGTGGCGTCTGCAGGGAAGCTTTCGCTGGATGAATCGATGTCACCATTCTGGCTTGACCCGGATATAAAGGATGATCCCTGGAGCAAATTGCTGACGCCACGGTTGTGCTTGTCGCACCAGACTGGGTTTGCAAACTGGCGGCGAATGACCGGCGGAGTGCTAAAGATAAGATGGGAGCCGGGAACCCAAACGGGATATTCGGGAGAGGGATACAACTACGTTGGTCGGTTTGTCGAAAAGAAGATGGCAAAACCTTTTGATGCACTGGCGCAGGAGATCGTATTCGATCCGATTGGTATGAAGGCGACCTCGTACACAGCGAAGGAATGGTATGCCGGGCGCTTGGCGGTTCCCCACGGGCCCAAGGGAGAAAAGCCTATAGACCCTGTCGCGACGACGTGGAACGGCGCGGACCTGCTGCGGACGACGATTGGGGACTATGCGAAATTCGTGGTGAGCGTGATGCACGACGAAGGCTTGACGAAAGAAATTGCCGCAGAACGCGCGACCATCACGCGAGATCTGGTGAAGCCGGAAGACCTCGACAAAGTGTGCAAGGTAGCTGGCGAAGTGGGACACTGCACCATAACGGCCGGAATGGGGCTGGGATGGGAAGTCGAAACAATGAATGGAGTAAAGATTCTGGACCATAACGGCTCCGATTGGGGAGTAAAAACTTTCGCCATGTTTGTGCCCTCGCAAGGAATCGGAGTAATAGTTTTTACGAATGGAGAGAATGGGAATGAGGTCATCCGAAAAGTCGTGGACGCCCTGTATCCAAACCAGCTATACGTGGCAAGAATGTGAGGAGTGCTGGGAAAGTGATTTGCCAAACGAGGCATTCTCGATCTTCGTTTGAACGTTATAGCCTGAACGTCCAGTGTGGAACTTGCCCCTGGCCATGAGGCCGCAGTCCGAAACTCTCCCGTCCCGAAACTCCCATAGCACTTACAGCGGCCGCCCGCTCAGTTCGGCAGAATTTACTCGTGCGTTGGAGAGGGAAGCCCATCGACCCCTGACTCCGCAGAAGCGTGGACCCAAGAAACGGCCTGAGCCCGGGCACGAACAAGCTATTTTCTCCTTCGATCCCCTCTGACCTTTTGAGCCTGGGCAAGAGATTAAGTTACAGTAGCGCCGCGCATTTAACTTGATCGTCCGGCTTAGAAGTGGATGACGAATCCCCCAGCCGGCACTATATCGTGCTGACCCTGCTGGCGAAGGGATGGACCATAATTTGCCGCGT
>DASRRN010000345.1:0-6136 GCA_035695685.1 Acidobacteriaceae bacterium
CGCTTACCGTGGTCACCGGCCTCTCGGGATCCGGCAAGTCTTCGCTGGCGTTCGACACGATTTATGCCGAAGGGCAACGACGGTACGTGGAAACTCTCTCCGCGTACGCTCGCCAGTTTCTGGACCAGATTGAGCGCCCCGACGTCGATTCCATCGAAGGCCTCAGTCCTGCCATCTCTATCGAGCAAAAAACCACCAGCCGCAGTCCCCGATCCACCGTCGGCACTATTACCGAAATCTACGACTACCTTCGTCTTCTGTACGCGTCGATAGGAGTGCCCCACTGCCCAAAGTGCGGCAAACCGATTTCGCGTCAATCCGCGGAACAAATTGTGGAGCGTATTCTTTCGCTCGCTCCCGGAGAGCGCGTCATCATCTATGCGCCGATCGTGCGCGGCCGCAAGGGCGAGTTCAAGGACCTACTCGACGAACTGGATCAGCAGGGCTTTCGCGCCCGCATCGACGGAGAGATGCGTGATCTCGCCGACTCCATTCAACTCGAACGTCACAAAAAGCACACCATTGAAGCCGTTATCGATCGCGTCGTCCTCAAACCGGGGATAGAGAAGCGCCTGGAAACTTCGGTGGCCAAGGCGTTGCAGATGGCCAACGGGCTCGTTCTGACCGCTGTTGTGGGTCAGGAAGAGCAGCTCTATTCGTCCTCTATGGCTTGCCCCGACTGCGGACTCGACATCCCCAAGTTGGAGCCTCGAAGCTTTTCGTTCAATAGCACTTATGGCGCATGCCCCGAATGCCACGGCCTGGGGAGCATCTATGACTTCGACGCAGCGAAGGTGATTACTGACTGGTCGAAGCCGCTGACTGACGGCGCGCTCGGGCCTGGGGGCGGATCGCAGTACCTCAACCGCCTGCTGCAGTTGGCCGCGAAGCGGTACAAGATCGACCTGAGCAAGCCGTTCGAGGATCTCACGGAGAAGCAACAGAAGCTGTTGCTGTACGGGCCGGGCCGTGAGGAAGCTCCACGCACGGGATTTCACGGCATCCTGACGTACTTGCGGGACTCGCTGGAAGAGTCCAAGTCAGAGAGTTATCGCGACTGGCTGCTGAATTATATGTCGGCCACAGTATGCCCCGCATGCCAGGGTAAACGGTTGCGGCGTGAATCACTTGCGGTCAAGGTTGGCGCATTGTCCATTGCCGATTTCGCCGCCCTGCCGCTACGCAAAGCGCTGCACGCGGCGCGGGTGATTGAGTTTTCTCAGCGTGAGGGGTTGATCGCAGAGCGGCTGCGGCGCGAGGTGGTGGAGCGGCTGGAATTTCTCGATTCTGTAGGGCTCAGCTATCTCTCGCTGGACCGCAATGCCGCGAGTTTGTCCGGTGGCGAAGGACAACGCATTCGCCTGGCGACGCAAATCGGTTCGCGGCTACGTGGAGTCCTCTATGTGCTCGATGAACCTTCCATCGGTTTGCACCAACGTGACAACCAGCGGCTGATCGAAGCGCTCAAATCGCTGCGTGACCTCGGTAATACGGTGCTGGTAGTGGAACACGATGAAGACACCATTCGTCATGCCGATTATGTCGTCGATCTGGGTCCTGGGGCGGGCAAACTGGGTGGACATGTGGTGGCTGCCGGCACTCCACAGCAAATTATGGAGACGGATATTTCACTGACCGGGCAGTATCTCTCCGGCCAGTTGCAGACCATCAGCCGCGATGCGCCTCGCGACCTGAAGGGCAACTGGATCACGGTCGAAGGGGCCAGCGGCCACAATTTAAAGAATCTGACGGTGCAATTTCCTTTAAACGTAATGACCGTAGTAACGGGTGTCTCGGGTTCGGGCAAGAGCACCCTGGTGAACGACACGCTCTATCGCGCCCTGGCCCGCGAGCTTTACGGCTCGCGCGAGTTGCCTGAGCCTTACAAGGCCATTAAGGGTTTCGAGAATATCGATAAGGCGGTGCGCATCGACCAGTCCCCTATCGGCCGCACTCCGCGCTCCAATCCGGCGACCTATACCGGCGTGTTCACCGCCATCCGCGATCTGTTCGCCCGCCTGCCTGAGTCGCGGGAGCGCGGGTACAAACCCGGCCGTTTTTCGTTCAACGTCTCGGGTGGACGGTGCGAGGCGTGCCAGGGCGAGGGCCAGCGGCGCATCGAGATGAACTTCCTGCCCGATGTTTACGTGCTGTGCGAGGTGTGTAATGGCCGCCGTTACAATCAGGAAACGCTGGCGGTTAAATTCAACGGCTATTCCATCGCCGACCTGCTCGATCTGGCCATCGAAGACGCGTTGCCGGTTCTGATCGACATTCCCCAGGTACGGCAAAAGCTGGAGACGCTGGTGGATGTGGGATTGGGCTATATCCATCTGGGCCAGGCTGCGACTACCCTGTCTGGGGGAGAAGCCCAGCGTATGAAGCTGGCTAGGGAGCTTTCCAAGCGGCAGACCGGAAAGACGCTTTACCTGCTCGATGAACCCACGACCGGGCTGCACTTCGACGACGTGCGCCGCCTGCTGGAAGTGCTCCACCGCCTGACGGATCTGGGCAACACGGTCATCATCATTGAACACAATCTTGATGTGATCAGGAGCGCGGACTGGATCCTCGATCTGGGCATGGAAGGTGGTGAGGGGGGTGGCAGTCTGGTTGCGAAGGGCACCCCCGCCGAGGTAGCTGCTACACTCGGCTCGTATACGGGAGAATTCCTCCGGCGCTATTTTCCTCCGCGTGAGCTAAAGCCTTTTGTGGCTTTCGCAGCCGGAGCCAATGGCAATCACGTTCCGCGCAGGCGTGCGGCAAAATAGGAAATCTGCTCTTGTCGAACGATTTGGAGATTCTGTCCACACCCGAGGTACCCGACGGCCTGCCGCCTGCGCCACCAGGCCGGATCCCTAACTTTGGTCACATGGTTCTGTTCTTCACCGTGGCCGTCATCGTACTGCTGCTGACCAGTTTTTCGGTTTTTGCGCTCGCCATCAGCCTGCGTTTGTTGGGCCGGGAGACGCCGGAGCAGCTACTCCGGGAGCCGCGGCTGCTGATCCCCACCATGGCCGTTGGATACCTGATCGCCGGAGCAATCGTCTGGGCGATCTTTACCTACTTGTGGCAGCGGCCCTTCGCCCAGGCGTTGCATTGGAATTTCGCCGCTGTGCGCCGGCGTTGGGTTCGGTTACTCGCCGCGGGCGCTGCCTTGAGCCTGGTGGTGCAGTTCCTCTCGAATTTCCTTCCCATTCCCAAGACACTGCCCATCGACGACTTCTTTCGTACGCCTGGCGATGTTTGGATGGTCGCACTGTTCGGAACGTTCATGGCTCCGGTATTCGAAGAATTGGCTTTTCGTGGCTTTCTGCTGCCGTCGATCGCTTCTACCTGGGATTGGCTGCGCCGCCAGCCGGGCGAGCCGGACACTGGCGCGAGTGCAGACAGAGATCCGCGCTGGAGCATTTCGGCATTGGTGGTGTCCTGCTCGATTACAAGCGTCGCGTTTGCGTTGGTTCACGCCGATCAACTGGCGCACGCCTGGGCGCCCTTAACGGTGCTGTTCGCGGTAAGCCTCGTGCTTTGCGGAGTGCGCTTGTGGACCCAGTCCCTGGCGGCGAGCACGTTTATCCACGCTACGTACAACGGAACCATCTTCACCATCTTGTTTTTCGCCACCGGCGGTTTTCGCCATCTGGATAAAATCACCTAATGACTCTTGCTCATCGTGAAGCTTTGCTGAAGATGCTGGCTCGCATCTCGTTCCGCCTGGGTGACTTCAAGCTGTCCTCCGGCGCGTCGAGCGATTACTACATCGATTGCCGGACGACTACCCTCACAGGTGAGGGGGGCCGCCTGACTGGACTGGCGGTGCTCGACCTGATTCGCCAGCATGAGCTGCGGCCCCGGGCCGTAGGCGGCCTTACGCTCGGCGCTGATCCGGTGGTGTGCAATGTGGCCGCCGCGAGCGCGTGGCATGCACTGGAGGTTCCGGGGTCGCCGGTCCTGGATGGCTTTTTGGTGCGGAAAGTCGAAAAGGCTCACGGGACGGGTCGGCGTATCGAGGGCTTTCAGCAGAGGGAGGCTCCGGTGGTTATTGTGGATGATGTTTGTACCACAGGGGCGTCTACTGTAACCGCTATTGAGGCCGCGCAGGAGGCGGGGATGCGCGTGGTCGGGGTTATTTGTTTGGTGGAGAGAGAGGAAGCCATGGGCCGGCCTGCGGTGGAGGCCGCAGCGCAAGGGGCTCCGTTTTACCGGTTGTTCAGCGCCAATGATGTGCGCGCCGAACATGTAAGTCACTTGGCGCTGTAGGGGACTAGCCCAGGACGCTAGTCGACGCTAGTCCTGGATACATCACGCAATAGGATTAACCCCTTCAGGGACGAATGAAAGTTGTCCAGGATGGCGGCTGCGGCCTACTTCCAGCCGTCCCAACGGGACTGGTCATCCTGCCGAATCCAAACCCAGAACTAGCCCGACTTTCGCAGTTCAGCGCGAAGAGTGATGATTTTTCGAAGCGCCTGAGGGATAAGTCGTTTGCTTGGAGCGAGGGGTAGAGGCAAGCGGTTGTGGTGAAGACCTAGCCTCTATTTTTGTGCTGGAGATTCTGTCATTCTGCGGCTGCGATGTTTTTGCGTAGCACGAGTCGGAAAAAGGACGGCAAGGAGCACCGCTACTTCAGCGTAGTGGAGAACCGGCGTCTGAGCACGGGCAAGACGGCGCAGCGCACAGTGCTGTATTTGGGCGAGGTGAACGATGGGCAAGAGCGTGCGTGGCGCAAGACGCTGGAGGTTTTCGATGAAGCGGGTCAGATCCAGCGGCTAAGTTTATTTCCTGAGGATCGGGCGCTGCCGGAGGATGCAGCCGACAGCTTGCAAGTGAGGTTAAGCGGTCTGCAGTTGCGGCGGGCGCGGAGCTATGGCGACTGCTGGCTGGCCTGTGAGTTGTGGCGGCAGCTGGGACTGGACGAGTTTTGGCAGCAGAGATTGCCCGATGGCCGGGAAGCGGTGAGTTGGGAGAAGGTGCTGCGTTTGCTGGTAGTCAACCGGCTGATTGATCCAGGCAGTGAGTTCCGGGTACACCGGCAGTGGTTTTTGTCCAGTGCGATGGACGAGTTGCTGGGAGTCGATTACCGGGTGGCGGAAAAGGATCGGCTGTATCGCTGCCTGGACCGGTTGTTGGCACACAAGCAGGATTTATTTGTGTGGTTGAAGCAGCGCTGGGCGGATTTGTTTCAAGTCGATTTCGAGGTGCTGCTCTACGATCTGACCAGCACCTATTTCGAAGGAGAGATGGAGCAGAACGGGAAGGCCAAGCGGGGTTACAGCCGGGATGGGAGGCCGGATTGTTTGCAGGTGGTGATCGCGCTGGTCATTACTCCGGACGGCTTTCCGTTGGCCTACGAGGTGATGGAGGGCAATACCGCCGATTGCACCACGCTGCGCGGTTTTCTGGACAAGATCGAAAAGACCCACGGCAAAGCCAAGCGGATGTGGGTAATGGATCGCGGCATTCCCACAGAAGCGGTTCTGGCCGAGATGCGCGATCCTGCCCGTCAGATCTCCTACCTGGTAGGCACGCCCAAGAGCAAGATCCAGCAGCATGAGAAGAAATGGTTGGAGTTGCCCTGGCGCCAGGTGCGCGACTCGGTCGAAGTGAAGTTGTTCGAGCAAGAGGGCGAACTCTACGTGCTGGCCAAAAGTGCCGGCCGCCGCTCTAAGGAAAGGGCGATGCGAAGAAAACGGCTCGCCCGTTTGCTGTGGAAGCTGCGCGCCATGCGCCGCGCTCTGCCCACGCGCGATCAGCTACTGATGCGTATCGGTGCGGCCAAGAGCGAGGCGGGCCGGGCCTTTGGCTTTGTGACCATGCAGATCCCGGATGCCGGCTTGCCGGTGACTCGCCAGTCCTTCCATTTCCGGTTGGACAAGAGCAAGCTCCAGGACGCTGAGCTGCGCGACGGCCATTACTTGCTGCGCTCCAATCTCACCGGCGGTGACCCTGCCCTACTATGGGCGCGCTACATCCAACTGACGCAGA
This sequence comes from Acidobacteriaceae bacterium, assembly GCA_035695685.1. Taxonomy (GTDB): domain Bacteria; phylum Acidobacteriota; class Terriglobia; order Terriglobales; family Acidobacteriaceae; genus PALSA-350. The sequence goes on from DASRRN010000345.1 coordinate 5,986, forward strand.
TCGAGGCGGTATTCCGCTCTCTGAAAAGCGATCTCGGCATTCGCCCTGTCTACCACCAACTGCAACACCGCGCCGATGCTCATATCCTGATCGCCTTCTTGGCCTACTGTCTGCAGGTGACGCTGAAGAACCGGCTCATGATTCATGCTCC
>DASRRN010000346.1:0-6860 GCA_035695685.1 Acidobacteriaceae bacterium
TACAAGGGTTCAGTGCCATTTACCGGTCCCGAACCCGGGTCCAACGGCATGACGCTCGACCCCCGCGGCCGGCTCACCGTCGCGGGTCATGCGCAGCGTGATGTCTGGAGACTGGAGCGAATGGACCCCAAAGCGCAAGTCACTGTGCTCGCGGATAGCTACCAGGGAAAGCGGCTGAATAGCCCTAATGACCTGGTGTACAAGTCCGACGGGACACTTTACTTTACGGATCCACCGTACGGCCTTCCGAAACTGGACAAAGATGCGGCCAAGGAGCTGCCGTTTTCCGGGGTTTACCAGCTACCCGGCGCGGTCAATCAGAAGCCGGGCGCGCCCCCCGATCATGATCATTTACGCCTCCTGACCAAAGAATTGCCCAGGCCGAACGGGATTTGCTTTTCTCCTGATGAGAAATATCTCTACGTGAACAACTCCCAGCCCAAAAAGCTTTGGATGCGCTACACGGTCAAGCCCGATGGGACAATCACGGATGGAAAAGTCTTTTTCGATGCAACCTCGGATACGCGGACGGGAGCGCCCGACGGCATGAAAGTAGATCAGAGCGGAAATATCTACAGTGCGGGCCCCGGCGGCGTTTGGATATTTTCTCCTGAGGGCAAGCACCTCGGCACGCTCGATATTCCGGAGCGAGTTGGAAATGTAGCCTGGGGCAACGCCGATCACAAGACGCTGTATGTCGCGGCGAGCTCGAGCATTTATCGCATCTCCTTAAAAATTCCTGGAGTCTATCCGCACATCCGCTGAATCCTATCTCGGGGGCCAGGGGGACAATGTCCGTCGTTATCAGACCAGCGGTTGCATCCGACATGGATGTAATCACGCTGATCTATGCGTATCACGTAAGCCACGGCACCGGATCGTTTGAAACCGACCCACCCGATAGAACCGAAATGGCACGACGCTGGAATGAAGTCGCAGCCAGAGGCCTGCCGTGGCTGGTGGCCGAGGACGATCGCGTTATTGGCGGATATGCGTATGCTGCACCCTATCGTTCGCGCCCCGCGTATGGGCACACGGTGGAAGATTCCATCTATGTCCGTGTTGATCGTCTCGGCGCCGGCCTGGGCAAGCTACTGTTACCAGCCCTGATCACGGCAACCCAGGCTTGCGGTATGCGGCAGATGATTGCTGTGATCGGCGACAGCGCGAATCAGTCTTCGATCCGCCTGCACCGGCGCTTCGGCTTTCATGACGCGGGATTGCTTAGAGATGTGGGATTCAAATTCGACCGCTGGCTCGATACGGTGTTCATGCAGCGAAGTCTGTTACAGGATTAGGTAGCCGGCCTGATCAATGTCGTGGCCAGAGAGGGTGTGTGAGAACCCGAAGAGAACAGCAGGTCCCTCCACTACGCTCCCCCAAAATTCCTGTCGAGGTTGGCGGCGCTGGTAAACTTCATGCGGCTTTCTTGAAAAAAAGCCGCATACGTTGTCGTTGCGAGTGTCGCGAAGCAGGAAATTTGGGTACGCTCCGGTCGGGATGACAAAGTTGTTGAGCGATGTAAGGCCGTGCATCGGCCGGAAAAACTGCAGTTTACCCAAAACAAATTTGCGCACTTTAGAGCTGATTCGAGGAGGCCTTCAGCGGAGCCAGGAAGTTGGTGATCGATGTCATGACAACCTCATCTCGCTGGTTGTAAACCGTAGTCAGACAGCGCACCACTCCGTAAGTCGGGCGACTCGCTAAAGGGCGCGTATGCAGGATTTCTGATCGGGTGCGGATCGTGTCGCCCGGACGTACCGGTTTCGTCCAACGCATCTCCTCAACGCCGGCCCCGATCATCCCCCCGGAGACCTTGATCGATTGCACGCGCTGGCGCATGGCAATTGCCGCGGTCAACCATCCGGAGGCTGCGAGACCGTGAAAAAACGAATTCTGACCCGCAGTTTCGTCGATGTGGAATGGCTGCGGGTCGTACCTCTCCCCGAAGCCGATGATCTCTCTCGTCGTGAGCCAATAGCTCTCCTCCGAATCGAAAGTTTGGCCCGGATAGAAGTCTTCGAAATAGCGATCCTCTAGCATAACCCTCCCGGCTAAATAGATTGACGGTAAGCATGATAGCTCAAAGAAGTCGCGTAACGGCCTCGAAAACCCTTGTGTCTAGTGGGCAGCGATGTCTTCTTATGCGCGGTTATCAATCCCCTGAAGAAACTCGATCACCGCAGCGTTGAACTGATCGGCAGCTTCCACGTTGGAGATATGCGCAACGGGCAAGGAAACCAGCTTGGCTCCCGGAATTCGCCCCTGCAGGAACTTTGCGTCCTCGAGCGTGGTCGCCGGATCGTGATCGCCGGCGATTATGAAAGTGGGAAGGTGAATCCTTTCCACCAGCTTTCTTTGATCCATGTCGCGGAGGGCCGCGCACAGCAATACGTATCCCCTCGGATTGGTGGCTAGCAACATCGCTTGGAGAGGCGCGACTGCGCCTGGAGATGCCAGCCGGAAGGCAGGCGTGAACCAGCGCTGGATTGCAGCGTCAGCGATGGAAGCCACGCCGCCCTGCTCAACAGCGGCGATGCGCTCGTTCCACGAATCCAGCGTACCGATCGTGGCTGCGGTGTTGCACAACACAAGGGATTTGAGGCGTTGGGGCGCGTTTGCTCCGAGCCACTGCCCAATGACGCCGCCAATCGATAAACCACAAAAATGTACTTTCTCTATCTGAAGCTCATCGAGAAGCGACAGTACATCCTGGCCGAGAGTGGCGATCGAGCATGCGGCCTCCGTCACATCGCTTTTTCCATGGCCACGCATATCGTAGCGCAAGAGGTGAAAGCGGCCCTCCATCGCTGCCAATTGTGGTTGCCACATCTCCAACGTGGTCCCTAAGGAGTTTGACATCATGAGCACGGGAGCGTCCGCTTTGCCGCTCAGGGTATAGAAAAGCCGCGCACCACTCACCTCAATGCTGGGCATCGGTACTGTCCTCTCGGAGAGCAATTCTTTCGAAACATTTCAAGCTGGCCCCGGGTGGTTGAACGACTCCGGCAAGTGGTTGATACGATAGCCAAGTGCTACAAAAAGGACAATCCTGATGGCGAAAATCGTTTCCGTTGAAGTCCTGCAAGTAGATCTGGCGCCCAAGGTCAAGCGTTCCGACGCCATTCAGAGCTTTCAGTGCCAGGAGACGCCGATGGTGCGTGTAACAGACTCTGACGGCGTCACAGGAACAGGTTACAGCTATACCATCGGTACGGGCGGATCGTCAGTCATTAAGCTTCTCGACGATCACCTGGTTCCCTTTTTGCTGGGCCGCGACGCTGACGACCTCGAGCGGATTTGGCGCGACCTTTTCTTTCACGTTCACTCTACGACGGTAGGAGCGTTGACGTCGATCGCGCTGGCCGCCATCGATTCTGCGCTTTGGGACTTACGCGGCCGCAAAACACATCTGCCCCTTCACCGCCTGGCGGGCGGCGCCAGGGATACGATCGAGTGCTACTACACCGAAGGCGGCTGGATCCACATCGAGGACGCCCAGCTCGTAGAGGAGGCGTTGCAGGCCAAGGAGCGCGGTTTCGGCGGTACCAAAGTCAAGATTGGAAAGCCGCATGTGTCTGAAGATGTGCGCCGGCTTTCAGCGGTACGCGACGCCGTCGGCCCTACGTGGGAGATCATGACGGACGCCAACCAAGGCTTCAGCCTGAATGAGGCCGTCCGGCGCGCCCGTGCCTATGAAGAGCTCGACATCGCGTGGTTTGAAGAGCCGATTCATGCGGATGATATTCACGCGCACCAGCAGCTTGCCGCCTCTACCAGCGTGCCCATCGCGGTTGGGGAGTCGCTCTACAGCATCTCTCAATTCAAGGATTACCTGCAGAGCAGCGCCTGCTCGATTGTGCAGGTCGATGTCGGCCGGGTTGGCGGCATCACCCCCTGGCTGAAAGTCGCCCATATGGCGGAAGCCTTTAATGTGCCGGTCTGTCCGCATTTCCTCATGGAACTCCATCTCGCTCTATGCTGCGCGGTACCGAATGGCCGCTATCTCGAATACATTCCACAGCTGGATATGGTGACCTCGGCCGGGATCCGGGTTGAAAAAGGCATGGCCATCGCTTCGCAAGAGCCGGGCAACGGAATCGACTGGGACTGGACTGCAATCGGCAAACATGTGGTTCACCGTAAGGTTCATTCCGGAAAATAAGCGAGGGCACGGCAACGGGATAGAATCGCCGGCGGTGGGCAAGAATCGACGATTCAGGGTTCACGGCGCGTCGCGCGTAGCACCACATCTTCCCTGAATGGAGGCAAAACCAACTCGTTCTTACCACCACCCTGCATCTCGATCGCTGGAGAATACTCCCCGGTAACCGGTGAGTAGAGCCGCACATCGTACACTCCCGGTGGCAAGGAGAGGGACACCTTGCCAGCGATCGCTTCGCCGGCTGCAGGATCTTCTACCTCGCGAGAGTCCGCAAGATAAGCCACATAATCGCGTCCCGGGATAGAAAGGCCCGAGGCGGTAAGAAGCTGCGGATAGGTTGCGACCCACTCCGGAGCGAGCTGGGCGTGCATGAAGTCGAACGATGCCATGAACTCCGACAGGTGCTGCATCCACGACCGGATCGCCCTTTGCGACGTTGCAGTACCACCCTCGCTACCGACGGTGATCGAGAAATCGATGTAGTCGTAGTGGCATCGGCTCAGCAGGGCGGTCCATGCGCGCTTGCGGTGGATGGTCCATCCTGTCATGTCGCGATACATGCTTGCGGTGTTGTCTTCATCGAGAACTACCGGCTTTGGACGTGAGTCAGTAGCTCGGCAAAAGCTCGCGACCTGGTCCAACATCAATTCCTTCGACATGAAGTTGCCCATCTCGTAGACGTGGCCGTCGAACAGAGTATTTGGCAATGGATGGTCGTTCACAATATCGAAGGTCTTACCGGCAAAGGTCGCATCCATCGGGAATGCGTTTTTCTTGCCGTAAGTGAAGGCTTGTTGGCCCGAAAGCAGGTGGGGACGGTTTAGCCGTTGCATCTCGTCTCGCAACACTCGGGCCATCTCCTCCTGCCATGCATCCACATCCGCGGGAGACGCGTGGCCGGGAAAACCCCCGCCAGGCTCGTTGCAAACTTCATAGTAGACATTGTCGTACGCGCTGGTCTCCTGGATGATCTTGCGCGCATACTCACTCTGCCTGCGTACTAACTCCGGATTTTTTAGCGAGATATAGTCTTGCCAGTCGACCGCCCCTACGTGCTGTTTATTATTTTCCGCGCGCAACGGGTTCAGCGCCCATACATCGTTGGCATAGGTATTACTGAACACCGTCAGCTCCACTACGATTCCATCCTTAGATGCGACGTCGAGAAAATGATGCAGCCGTTCAAAATACTCGGGATTCCACTGATCCAGGTCGTAGATGGGTTCACCATCCATGGCCTTGCCCGGGCCACTGCGTACAAATGGAGAGATATAGTCAGGAGAGTCCGGCTTGCAGGGGGATGACGGGTTACGCACGCTTTGTAGCTCTCGATAAAGAAGAAACGTCCGCGTCATGGTCATCTTATGCTCGGCGGCATTCGCAAGATACTTCTCGTAGTCGAAGGGTCGATTGATGACCGATCCATAGTGCTCTGAAGCCGAGATCAGTACCAGGGGCTTGCCGCGGAACGACAGGTACTTGGGGTTGTCCGGGGCGATCTTCACCGCATCCTGGGCGTGCACCACAGTGCAAGCGACCGTTACAAAAAGAAACAAGTGAAATCCAAGTTTGCCGCTGATCATGTGATTCTTTCCTCCCGGAAGGCGCCTGTTCGATGCCCTAGCTTAAGGCAATATGAAAAATCTCGGGCATCATGGGGAAGTGCGCTCCCCGGCCGCAGTGGTGACCTATCCTGCGCTTTAATCAATTGCAAGTTGTTTTGAAGTTTAGCCCGACTTTGAGATGGATGGACAGAGAATACGCAATCGACTCAAGGCGTAGGACTCTGCTCAAACCAGGGACGCCGCGGTCCCCGCCTCCTTGCGCCTGCGGCGCGGAGTCGTGCCTATCCGCACGTTTTCTCAACCGGTGTCCTCTTGGACCGGCTCTGCGCCCAGTTTTCGACACAAGTAGAGCGGTAGAAAGCACTTGACAGCGCGATGAGCCAAGTCGATCCTTTACAGGGTCAGTTGGACTGAATGCATGATGGCCTGATCTTTGGCTGCCATCCAGGGGAACTCATGCCGTGACGGTGAACCGGAGGTTCTATGGATAGACGAGGTTTTTTGAAAGGCGGGGCGTTAGCCGCGGTAACAGCGGCCCTCAAGCCACCGGCGTCCGGCGCCCGGGAGCACCAGCGCAATTTTGCGCTGCAAAACCCACAGTTGGCCTGGCATCTGCAGTCCACAGCAGATGGCATCCGTAGTGTTGCTTTTGAAAATCGCATATCGGGCCGCCGTTTTGCACTGCAAGCTGAGAATGAGTTCCGCCTGACTTTCTCGAGCGGGCAAAGACTCGAGATTCCCTGGTGGGACTTTCGCCTGGGCGACGAGACCCCCGTGCCGCCCGAACGTGAATCTGGTGTTAGCCAGGGGTTTCATGCTGCGGCGGACGTTCGAGGTTGGCGCCCGGTGAATAACCTTTCTGGCGGCCAACATGGACGTGCCTATGGTGGCTATGGTTGGTTCCGGTGCAAACTCGAGATACCTGAATCAGCCGAAGGCAAAGATATAGTCCTGGTGCTCGGAGGATACGATGAGCAGGACTGGAACGACTACTGGGTTTATTTGAACGGCCAGCAGATAGGCCGCAGAACCTCATCCGGACGGTGGCGGAAACCGGGCCGCTTTACGCTGCGGTCCTCCGACTCCCTTTACGCCTCTCTACGCTTCGGCTCCTCGAATCTGTTAGCCGT
>DASRRN010000347.1:0-8586 GCA_035695685.1 Acidobacteriaceae bacterium
GTCTTACCCTGGGCATTCGCTGGGAGTACGAGAGCTTCCCTGGGCCGCAGCTGCCCAACGCCGCCGTTCCGCAAACTTCTAAGTTGAACGACATGAAGACTAACTTTGGTCCACGGGTTGGGTTTGCCTATGATCCTTACGGCACCGGCAGGACCATCGTGCGCGGCGGCTACGGCATGTTCTTCGCCAGGGCCATCAATTCCACGCTCTACCAGGCCCTCATCGGCACTGGTGCCGCGGGGAGCCAAACCAACCCCCAGTTTAACGTCGGACAAACCTGTGCTCCCACTTTCCCCCAGGTGGTCGCACCGGCGCAACAAGCGGCCTGTCTTGGCTCAGCCAGCGGCAACGCGACCGTGGACTATCTCGACCCCAATTTCAAGGTGCCCCAGATCCATCAGGCTGATCTTACCGTCGAGACGCAGGTTACGAACCACGACGTGTTCAGCCTTTCATGGCTCGGCTCGTGGGGACGGCGCCTGCCCGATTTTGTCGACACCAACCTGCCTGCGCCAATTCCAGTCACATTCACCATCAACGATCCGCAACAGCAGGGCCCTATTCCTAATGGGACCAGCTTCCAGACGAATGCTTTCTTTGCCACCGCCAATAAGAATCTTCGTCCCAACCCGAATTTCAGCTCCATCACTGACATCTTTAGCGGGGTCACCTCGAATTACGAAGCGCTGGTGGCACAGATCAAGCATCAGCTTTCGCATTCAGTTGAGTTCAACGCAAACTACACCTGGTCGCACGCCATGGATTACGGAGAGAACAACACCACGGGAGCTTCCGCTACCGCCTTGTTCGATCCGACCAACATTCGTCTGGACAAAGGCAACTCCAATCAAAACGTGCCCAACCGTCTGGTGATGGCCGCGGTGATCAGCACGCCCTGGCATTTACACGGAGCGTGGGGTTATCTCGCCAATGACTTTGAGATGGCGCCGGCGTTCTCCGCGCAAACGGGTCTGCCGTATTCGATCGGCGTCAGCGGCTCTTCCAGCACGCTCACCGTCACGCCCGGCGCCCCGGTGCAGAAGATCGTCAATACCGGATCTTTCAATGGGTCCGGGGCTCCCAGCACTGAGAACCGGGTCCCGATATCCGATCGCAATGCCTTCCAGCAACCGGCGACGTACGTTGTCGACCTTCGTCTTTCGAAGAGGGTGCTGTTCCGTGAGCGTTACGGGCTTGAATTTCTGGGCGAAGCCTTCAACCTTGCCAACCACCCCAACGTCACGGCAGTCAATTCCTCAGCCTATTTCGTTAACGACGTGCTCGAGGCCGGCTCAAAAACAAACGGTGCAGCCAATACGTTGACCCCGTATTCCACCCCGTTCAAACAGGTGACAGGCATCAATAACAGTAACTTCGCGCTCAACGTCCGGCAACTGCAGTTAGGTGTGCGCCTGCAGTTCTAAGTAAAACCAGCTCACCCGACGCAATCAGTCCCGAAGGGACGGGACAGCCTGTAGCCCCGGCAACTGCAGTTAGGTGTGCGCCTGCAGTTCTAAGTAAACCAGCTCACCCGACGCAATCAGTCCCGAAGGGGACGGGACAGCCTGTAGCCCGGCACGGGAGTGCCGGGTAGGATGGTTTCACGTAAATCGAGTCCCGAAGGGGACGGCACAAAAGGGGAGCCCAGTAGTCGAATCGATCATTCAACGCAATCAGTCCCGTAGGTACGGCTGTATAATCTCCAACTCCGGCCAGGTTCTCACGCACGCTCTTTCAGCCCCTGAGCTGACATAAAGGCTAAACTCACAAGGTACCCTCAACTCAAATCCAATTCCCATTCCTGCCCAACAAGATCGTGGCCGAAGCTATGGTGAGGCTCCTCCTTCACCAACACGAAGCCTGCTCCCTGATAAATGCGGTGCGCCGCAGTCAACATGCTCTGCGTCCATAGAACGATCTTCCGATAGCCCGCCGTGCGAGCGAACCGGACGCACTCGATGACGAGCGCATGGCCGAGGCCCATACCTCGGGCGCTTGGCTCAACAAATAGCAGGCGAAGCTTCGCCGTGTGCGCTTGATTCGGATGCTTGACCAGAAAAACGTGGCCCACGTGCTGGCCATCCACTTCGGCGATCCAACACCGGTCCCTGGCCGGCTCGAAATGAGTGATGAAATCGGAAACGATGTTAGCCACCAGGGCTTCGAACGTCGCGTCCCATCCATACTGCTCCGCATAGCCCAGCCCCTCTCGATAGACAATCCAGCCCATATCTCCAACCCGATGCGGGCGTAGAACGTAATGGTTACGGTTACGATCTGTTTTCATCAGAAGGTCTTCGATCGACTGCATGCAATGGATCACTTCAGTGCGGGCCGCGGGCGGCAGACCCTGGAGCGCGGCGTATGCTTGTTCATTGGAAAGTTCGTTCAACTTTTTGAACACAGATTTGCCCCGCATCGTGAGCACCAGTTCGGCGTAGCGGCCATCCTGTTCCGAGATCTTCTTCTGCAACAACCCGTCACGCTCAAACTTTCCCAACAGGCGGCTCAGGTAGCCGGCATCCATCCCCAGTCCTTCGGCTATCTCGCTTGCCTTGGGTGCGTTGCGGTTAGCCAGTTCGTAGAGCACGCGCGCCTCGGTCAAACTGTAATCGCTGTTCAACAGACCTTCGTTCAAGGTTCCGATATAACGCGTATACATGCGGTTGAAGTGGCGGAACTTACCGATCTCACCACTCACCCCAGGCAGCATTTTGCTCGTGGGCGCCATGGCACACATTGTCATCCGTATTGATTGACAATGTCAATCAATACGATGAATTGACTGCTGGATGCCCGATTGGTACTTTGCTGACAAGAGGTGGCATGCCTCTGCCAAGGAGAGATATGAATCTAACGGAAGTGCCTGAAAGCGTGTCCTGGCCCGCAACCCACTACGCCTTTGTGGAAAAAATTGGACCTTTCCAAACCAATGCTCCCCAGGCATGGCAGGCTCTCCATCAATTCGTGGCCGGGATTGCCGAACACAATCAGATCACTGGATACATGAGCCTCTACAAAATCGGGTCAAAGGTATACCGGGCCGGGGTATCGCTCGCAGCCCCGTCCGTGAAGTTGCCCCCTGAAGTCAGTTATATGGAGTTCAGCGGAGGCAAATACAGCCGCTTTGTATTGACCGGACCTTATTCTGATCTCGCGAGGGCAAGCGGTCGAGTGGTAGAGATTATCTCCGAAACCAGGCTGCCACTGCGGGATGACTATTTCATTGAGAACTATGTGAACGACCCCAGAAAGACTCCTGAGGATCAGTTGATTACTGAAATCTTAATTCCCACGATGTAGCAAGCTTCGGATTAAAATCTACCGCACCTTGCCCGCCGAGTTCTCCAGCAAGACGTTGGAGAGCACAGCGGTATCCGGTGTGGCTGGCAAATGCGAGCAGAAACCCACTCCCACGTAGAACGGCTCATCGAAGTGCAGGTTGATTGGTGGGCCAAGCTGGTGCATCGGCTCCCCCTCGAGGCTAACGAAGATTGCGATAGCATCGCCGCGCTTTTCAATGCCTACGCGTTTCGCTTTCACTCCGGCGAGGGTGCCCCCAAAACGAAACTGTGCATCCTTCATCATCGCGCCTTTGTCCGGACGCCACGCCAGGTGGATCATGCCGACGCCGTGTTCCCCGAGCATGGCTTCTTTGGAATCATCTTCGAGATTCTGGCGAATGATCAGCACTGCCTTGCGATCGCCGTAGCCCTTGGCGTCGGGGAAGCTGACATCGGCGGCGAGAGAAAAGTCTCCCGACATCTTCTTCCACAGAAAGCGAAACTCATCGCGCGAGTACCAGATATTGTAGCCAGCCGAGTGGATGGTGTACTGCTGCGTTCCGGCATCATAACTGGCGCTCCCGGGTACCACCGCGCCGCCAATGTCAGATTGGCCTTGAAACACGCCGATCGGCGTTTCGAAGTTCCGGCTTGGCCGATGAAAATCAGCGGGCGGCGGCACTTGTACGTGCGTGGGCGAGCCCGGCTGCGCCCAATCCGGTACGGCAGGCGCAGCGGTTGCGCCGCCTGCCTGCGCACGTACAGAGTACGGCGCGGCGCACAGCAACAGGACCAGCATCGAGGGCCGGCAAAAGGTTGCGATCGCTAAACAGCGGTTATGTCCCATAGCCATGCACTCTAGCAGACGGAGCCTTGCCCATGCTCGCAGGCCATATACTGGGAAGCACCCGCACCATGCGTCGACCCCTCATCTGCGGCCTGGTCATCCTTGCCCTCCTGGTCCAGGCACGGCGATTGGGCGCGCAGACAAGCGGAGTGCCGAGCACGGGGCCATACAGTCTCACCATCGCGGTCGATGAAGTCAGCCTCTCCTTCCACGCGGCCGACGCACATGGCCTCCCCGTCAATGATTTGAAACTCGATGAGTTGACCTTGCTGGATAACGGCAAGCCACCCCACCGAATCCTCGCCTTCCAGTCCCTGGAGAACTTTCCCATCCGAGCCGGCATCCTTATGGATACCAGCCAGTCAATGGAGGCGAGCTTTCCTCGCGACCGCGCAATTTCAATCAAGTACGCGCAACAAATCTTGCGCCAACAAACAGACCAGGCCTTCGTTATGGATTTCGGATACGTATCCAGGATTGTTCAGCCATGGACCAGTAATCCAAGCGCACTGACTGCCGGCATCCGCGATGGTAGAGTCGCCGCAGGCGGAGGCAATGGCAATGCAGGTACGACGGCTCTCTTTACCGCTATTTATCAGGCATGTCTAAACCAGTTTGGCAGAATCAACAACGCGGCCAGTGGAAACTTTATCCTGCTTTTCTCTGATGGAGAAGATAATGCCAGCCGCGCTTCATTTAAGGATGCGGTTGACATGTGTCGGCGAGCCAACACGGCCATCTACGCCTTTCGCGCAGAGTCGAAATCCGGCTTTTCTTCTAACGGCCCGAAAACTTTGGCGGAACTCGCCTCGGAGAGTGGCGGCCGCGTCTTCTTTGACGACGACGCGGAAGCTAAGATAAGCGACGACTTGCGCATCATCGAGGCGGACCTCCGCAACCAATACCGCCTCGTCTACAAGCCGGCAGACTGGAAGCACGACGGTACATTCCACCGCGTTGAACTCAGAGCCCCGGAGCGCGTAGACAGCATCACCGTACGTTCCGGCTACTACGCTCCCGCACGTTGAGCTGATGGCAGCCCTTATATTGGAAGCGCCCCAAGTCTCGCTCCGTGAGAGCGGGATGCCTATCATCTAACGACCTGTCACGGCACGTCTGAACAGGCTGCGGAAAACTCATCTATTTGAAGGGTACGGCCTTTAGGCCGTACATAACTACTTTGAAGTGAATGCGGCTTTTAGCTGCTGAGGGTACGATTTTCTTGAAGGGTACGGCCTTTAGAGTCTGCGTGAGAACCGAAAGAAACCGTACATCCACCTACTAGGATCTTTAAAGGTGCAGAAAAACTCTGGACGAAGGGCACGGCTTCAGCCGTGCCGAACGAACCGCCGCAAATGACGGCTTTAGCCCCTGAGGTACGTCTTTGTTTCCCGAAGTGGTGGGAGCTGCTGTTTCTCTTCCGGTTCTCACGCAGACTCTTCAGGCCGTACATAACTACCTTGAAATGAATGCGGCTTTACAGGCTGCGGAAAAACCGAATTCTTTGAAGGGGACGGCCTTCAGGCCGTCCGTAAAAGATTGAAAACAGGTCCGGCTTTAGCCGCTGAGGGAACAGCTTTCGCTTCCTATTCGACCTTTTTCCGCAGCCTGTTTTTAGCCGCTGCGGCGCTATTCCTCACTCACTTCGGTTTCGGGTAGCATTCGCCAGCTCAACCCGCCAGCAGGACATTACTTTTGCGCTGCAACCTCTTTCTGGTATGCGGCAGAGAGCGTCCCCTTGCTGGTGGCGATTGGCAACAGCGTTGGATAGAACTGAACGAATGTGGTGTCTACGGCTGCGTGGGAGGCGTGGCAACTGTAGCAATCCCTCGATGTTGGGATCATCGCGGCGGTTTTGCCCGCACCGAAACCAAAGAAAGCCCATTTGCCCGGGAAGCGTGTTTCGTCCTTCACATGAACCTCGATCGCCATAATTTCGCCCTGATAGCTTCCTTTTTGATTGATCGAGCCTTTGCCGTGCGCGCCGCGGCCCTCCACCACCAGCACGGTCTTATCCGGCCAGGTGCCGGTCTTCACAAATGCCCGGTAAGCGGCCGGATTGACGAAGACATTGTCAAACATGTGATGGCCATCCATCTCCATAGATGCCGTGTAACTCATATCAAAGCCCGAGGTTAAGTACACCCAGTCACGGTAGTGCTCGGGGAGCTGAAGTTGACCATCGCGCGTATATTGCGGATCCGTCGCCTCCTGGACGGGGGAAGCGAGGGAAAATAAAAGGGTCGCAAGCAACACTGTGATCTTCATTGTCGTGAGCATGTCGGCAGTATCCCTTAGCGGCGATCTCTAAAGCCAGACCAGCGGCTGCATAGTTCCGGCGATTCACTGCATCATAGCTTTGCCACAAGCGTTGTGGAATACGATGTTTCTATGGAGATAAGCCCTACCCGTTCGCAGGCCCACCGCTGGATGTGGATCGCATCGATCTGGTCCGGTTTCGGACTGATTTATGCGATGCAGACCGTCTTCGTCATGCGGGCAGAAGGCATGCACCACGCCTGGGTGCGGCTGTTCTTAATCCAGATGCTTTCCTTTCTGCCCTGGGCCCTGGCGACTGATTTCGTCATGCGCCTCGGGCGTCGATTTCCTCCGGTAAAGGTGAAGCCCCTGGCGGCCTGGTTCGTGCACCTCGTGTCGTGCGCCGCCATTAGCCTGCTCTTCGCGGCGTGGACAATGTGGCTGGATGCATCATTCAATCCCTACGCAATCGCTGCGCCGGCCGCGCCATCTCTGCATCAATGGCTCAACCGGTTCTATAACGGAGTTATTTCTTCACTGATTGTGTACACAGCCATCCTCGCAATCAGTTATGTACTGGATTCCAAGTCGCGGCTTGCCTATCAACAGACCGAGACCGCGCGTTTAAACGAGCAACTCTCCAAGGCACAACTCGACGCTCTCCGGCGGCAGATTGAACCACACTTTCTGTTCAACACCCTTAATGCCATCGCCGGCCTGGTGCGGGAGAAAAATAACGATGCCGCGGTCAGCATGATTGCCGGGCTAAGCGACTTTCTACGCCGGCTCCTGGAGGACTCAACCCGGCAACAAGTGCCACTGGGCGAGGAGGTGGAGTTTGCCCAAAAGTATCTGGATATCCAGAAAGTGCGCTTTGTGGAGCGGCTTCAGTTTAGCGTGGATGTGCCCGGGGATCTGCTGCTCGCCCAGGTTCCGACGTTGATTTTGCAACTCATGGTTGAAAACGCGGTGAAACATGGCATCGCACAACGAGCCCAGGGAGGTGCGATCCGGATTGCAGCGTTTCGCTCCAACGACCGGCTAACGGTTTCGGTTTACAACGATGGCCCGGCAGTGAAGTGGGAGAACATGCGTGCCGGGATAGGGATGGCAAATATGAGAACCCGCCTGCGGAGCCTCTATGGAGACGCATTCGACCTCGATATGCATAACCATGACCCCAGCGGGGTGGAAGTATCCGTATCTGTCCCGTTCAAGGAATGAAGTGACCGTGGAATATTCTCCCATCCGAACTGTTATCGTGGATGATGAACCACTCGCGCGCACCAATTTGTCTGTGCTCTTGGGGCTTGATCCGGAAATTGAAATCGTGAGCGAGTGTGGCTCTGGATTAGATGCCCCGGAAGAAATCCGCAGGGCCAAACCAGATTTGCTCTTCCTTGACGTGCAAATGCCCGAATGTGACGGCTTCGACGTACTCGAGTTACTGGGCAAAAACGTGCCCCCCGCCGTTGTCTTTGTCACCGCCTATGATCAGTACGCATTGCGCGCGTTCGAGGCGGGCGCACTGGACTATCTTTTGAAGCCCTTTGACGATGCTCGCTTTCGTCTGGCGGTCGATCGCGCCAAACAAAAGATCGCACGGGGCCAAGGTCAGCCCAAAAGACTCGAGTTCCTTACCATAAAGTCCGCCGGCCAGGTGGTGTTTCTTCGCCAGCCGGAAATTGATTGGATCGAGGCAGCCGATTACTATGTAGGTTTGCATGTCGGGTCAAAAACTCACTTGTTGCGACGCAGCATCTCTGAATTGGAACAAGACCTGGATCCGGCCGTCTTTTGCCGCATTCATCGCTCGACTATAGTGAACCTTAACCGCGTGCGGGGTCTCAAGCTGAATGAAGACGGCGAGTATACCGTGCTGCTCGAAAGCGGAACCAACCTTCGGCTGAGCCGGCGTTATCGTAAGCCGCTGCAGGCTCGCCTCGGCCTTCGCCTTTCACACAGCCTTTCTTGACAAAACAGCCTTCGAGTCCCGAGTGGGCGCGGTCGACCCCCATTTTGTGGGGCTTGAGTTTGCCTCCAAATAGGGTATCGAAACTTCAGTCGGGGCGCCAAGATTGGTAACGCCCATCTCAGAGCGGATGGGCACAGCCCCGGGAAAGAGCAAGAACCGATGACCAGTAACCTCAATAGCGAGCCTCAAAGGCAAGCCGGCGCCGTTATCGAAGCGGACGC
>DASRRN010000348.1:0-7951 GCA_035695685.1 Acidobacteriaceae bacterium
AATGCCTCTGTCACCTCACCCGATAACAGATGGGCGTAGCGAGCTTCCTTGGTGCCGGGCTGGCGAGGCAGCACCGTCACCAGCGGCGGCTCGCGTTGCATCAGCCGCTGCAGCGTCGACTGCACATCGCTCAGCTCCTCAAAGCGGTGCATCCGTTCCGTTCTCCCCCGCAATTCGCCGGGGGTTTGCGGCCCGCGCAGCATCAGAACGCACATCACCGCGATCTCTCCCCGGGTGAAGTTGAAAACCTCCTGCATGTGGTGCTCGTATTTGGCAACGCGGCTTTCGGTGCCACGAACGGCTCCAGCTAGCCCGACGTCTTCCAACCTGTGCAGTGCCTGGCGGATCTCGCCCTCGTCCAGGTTGGTCACCGGCTCGCGGTTATTTTTCTGGTTGCAGGCGTTGGCCAGCGCGTTCAGAGAAAGAGGGTAATACTCAGGCGTGGTGATCTCTTTTTCTACCAACGATCCGAGCACACGAACGGCAATAGGGGAGAGGTCCATGGTCACGGCATCCATAGTACCTTGATGTAGTAGAGGTCAGTCGCCACCTCGAACTGGTCTTTTTCCACTTGCGTTGGCATCGTTTGCCAGGTGGTCGTCGGCTGAATTCTCCGCCAGTGCTGCCGGCTACCCACCAGCACCGGCATCGCGAATCCCGGCACATCCGCGTGCCACCGGTAGCGGACGCTTCCTCCCGCTGGATCCCACTGCAATTCGAGAACCGGCAGCGCCGTGTGCCGGAGATATTGGTCGAAGATGGGTGTCAGGTTCATTCCCGTTTCCTGGTTGAAGTACCGCACCACGTCCTCGGTCATGATGTTTTGATACTTGAAGTGCTGGTAGAAGCCGTGCAGGAGAGCCCACCAGCGTGGGTCGTCATCGATTACGCTGCGCAGCGTATTGAGGAAGAGCGCACCCTTGAAGTACTGGTCTTCCGGCGGCGTGCTGTTGACTCCCCGCGCGGAGATAATCGGCTGCAGGTTCTTCACCTTCGACTTCAATCCATTGAGATACCTCAAAGCATCGGCGTGCCCCCAGCGCGACTCCACGTAAAGGCTTTCCATGTAGGTCGCCCAGCCTTCGTGAATCCACATATCCGATCGGTCGGCAGCCGTGATGCTGTTGCCGAACCACTCATGGGCGCTCTCATGGATGATGATGAAGTCGAACCGGAGGCTGATACCGGATCCGGCCCAGTCCCGCCCGAGATAGCCATTCGTGAAGTGGTTGCCGTAGGTCACCGCGGTCTGGTGTTCCATCCCGGAATAGGGCGCCTCGATTAACTTATAGCCGTCCTCAGGGAAGGGATAGTCTCCAAAATAGTGCTCGAATATCTGCAGCATTTCTCTTGCCTGGGGGAATTGCTTTTCCGCTTTCGCCTTGTCTTCCGGCAGTACGTAGAAATCGAGTGGCAGGTCGCCCAGCTTATCGGAAAAGTGCACATAATTTCCGATATTGAGAGAGACATCGTAGTTGTTGATGGGGTAATGAACCATCCAGTCCCAGCGAGTGTAGCCACCGCCCAGGTCGGTTTCGCCCATAAATTTTCCATTGGACACATCGACGAGGCCGTTGGGGACAGACACACTGATCTGCATGCTCTCTACTTCATCCCGCCACTGGTCCTTGTTCGGCCACCACACGCTGGCCCCGGTTTCTTCGCAGGCGGTGTTGATCCAGGGGTGGCCGGCGGGATCTTTGCGGAAAGTGATGCCGCCAAATCGCCCCGTCTCCACCGGATGGCCGGAGTAGTAGAAGTCGATGGTGTATTCGCGTCCTGCGCGCAGGGTTTCCGGAAAGTCGACGAAGACTGCTCCTGAATCGCGCTTGTACCGGAGTCGAACCTCACCCAAAAGTATCTTGTCGATTTGGAGTGCGGGGTGCAGATCGAGCTGGATGCGCTTACCGTCCTTAAGCATCCGAAAACGGATGGAGTTTTTCCCCTGGAGAAATTTCTTCTCCGGATCGACGCGAATATCAAGGTGGTAGAACAGCAAATCGTTGTTCGCGCGATAAGCTCCGTACGCACCGCGCAGAATATCGGCGCGCGTCGCCCCCTCCGCGGAAACCACGGTTGCGGCAAATACCAGAAGCAAGATGAAACGATAGAAAGAAACGAGTTTCAAATGCTGACAACCGGCAACCGGGTTCGGTGCCGGTCTCCGTGGGCTAGATCAGGCACACTGAGACGCGCCGGCCGGGCCAGGCAGACCGGCGCTCGGGGCAAGTCTACAGCCGCTGGCCGGTTGCAGACGGCCCAATTCCTGCCTGGGTTGCCGCCAGTGCACCAATAACCGGTAATTGGAAAGTCTTACCCTGGTAGGCCGAATACATCAGGTAGATCCAGATGCAGAATCCGCCGACCGTGACCAGCAAGTTGATGGGCAGCTGGATGATGAAGAACAAGCCATGCGAGACGGCGCCCAGCACCAGGCCCACGATCATCCATACAACCCAGAAGGCGATCCATGCCAGGTTGAAGAAGATCGACTGGAACGCATGAAAGCGAACAAAGCGGTCGTTCTTGAAAGGATCGATGACCAGAAACAGGATTCCCGTAATTGCGCCCACCAGGTAGGCCAGCGCGCCGGCAACATTGGGGGTAATGCCGGCTCCTGCGGCGGGCAGGGGCGCAGGTATTGCGCCAGGCGTGGGACTGTAAACGGGTCCAGGGCCGGGCATGGCACCGGGAACGGGTCCAGGGCCGGGCATCGGCCCGGGCGCGGCGCTCGATGCAGCCATCCCTTGGGTAGCTCCACACGCAGTGCAGGTCGGACTCCCGTCGGGCAAGCTGGTTCCACAGGTTTGGCAAAAGCTCATCGTCTTGTCTCCTTACACTCCTACGGCAGGGGGTTGGCGGCATGTACTGTTGCCGTGGGCAAGCAGTTTACACAATGCCGGTGGCACTGTCTCGCTTTTTGTGCAATCGAAGGGTCCCCAAAGTGGTGCGTAGCTTCCCAGTCAACCCCGGCTCTGCTAAGCGCTCTGATGGCAAAACACCAAAAAAACGCGGTAAGCGTCCCTTTCGAGTCGAACCCCGGATTTCCTGCAGCTACTCTCTCTGCTGCAGCGTGCAGGAAATCCGGGAAGCACGATAGCAAGCGTCTTGGATGACTCGCTTTAATCGGACGATTGTCGCGCAACTTGGTTCTGCAGTCCAAGCATTTTTCTTGCCTCTTGCGATCCTGCTGCCTTTACTCGGGAGTCTTGCCTATCCGCTGTGCGCCCAGCAGCCGATGAGCGAGAGCGTCGATTGGGGAGGAGAGTTGCGCAATGCTGCCGGCAACCCCCCTGAATGGGGGGCGTCGACCTGGTTGTCTCAGGGCGTACCGTGACCGCCGTCACCCGGCCAGGACAACTTCCTGACCGGCTCGACGCCGTTCGCTGTCTATCCGCGCCTCACTTCGGCTCCAACCGGGCCAATCCCCTACGGTTTTCAGATCACACCGGGCGAGTTGCCGCTCGTGTACACGCCCGATGGGCAGGAGATTTTCGCCAACGGCACCAAGGCGGTTCACGCCAACACGGTGATGGATTTGAATCGCTACCAGCAGGATTTGGCATTGCTTTCGCCGAGCCACCGGATTACGCCGCTGACCATCTCGTCTGTGTACCCCGGGTTTGGCAACGCCTATCTTCAGACCTGGACTCTGGGCCTGGAGCGCCATTTCGGCGGTCTGGTAGCGGAGGTTGCAATGAACACGGCTTCATAGCCCGACGAATCAACTTCAAGGAACAATCACCGCCGAGCCGCGCTCGGTTTCCTCTTTCACCGCTAACAGGGCCTTGTTTGCGTCCTGCAGGGGAAATACTGCTACCTGTGGGCGGATCTTAAGTTCCTGAGCGATAGCGAGAAAATCACGCGCATCCTGGCGCGTCATGTTGGCTACGCTGCGGATCTGGCGTTCGCCCCAAAGCAGTTTGTCGTAGTCAAAGGAAGGCATCTGGTCGAGATGAATTGCATTGATCGCGACCACGCCACCTTTACGCAGGGCCGACAAGGCGCTGACCACTACCTTGCCACTGGGCGCAAATGTGATCGCACGATCGAGCCTCACTGGAGGGGTCTCATCCTCTTTGCCCACCCAGGTCGCGCCCAGCGAGGCCGCCGTCTGACGATGGGCCTCGCCCCTGGTGGCGACGTAAACCTCGCATTTCCACGACTGCAGAACGGTGATGGCCAAACTTGCTGAGCTGCCGAAGCCATAAAGCCCGACCCGCTCACCCGGCGCTACGCCAGCCACGCGCAGGCTGCGAAAGCCGATGATGCCGGCGCATAGCAGGGGAGCCACATGCACATTATCTAAACCCTCGGGCAAAGGAAATGCGAAATCCGCGCGAGCCAGGGCATACTCGGCGTAGCCTCCATTGACCGTGTATCCGGTAAACGTAGGATGGTCGCAGAGATTCTCCATCCCGTGGTGACAGTACCAGCAATCCCCATCTACGCCGCCGATCCAGGACACACCCGCCCGGCTCCCTAAGGGCAGTTCTGCGGTCGCACCGCCGGCCACCTCGCCCACGATCTGGTGACCGGGGATGAGCTGCGGACGAACCGGTGGCAAATCTCCTTCGGCAATGTGCAGGTCAGTCCGGCAAACGCCACATGCGAGAATGCGGAGTAACACGTACCCGGGCTGCAACTCCGGACGGGGGACCTCTTCAACCTGGAGGAATGGCTCGGGCGCCGTGCGGCCCGTCGCCAAGACGGCAGCCTTCATGGTATCCCTACTCCTTGGCATCCCTTGCCGCGAGCCCTTCGCTCAACTTGAGGGCATTCATCGAGTGTTCGTGAGCCTGCCTGGACAATTCATGAGCCGTCAGATGATCTCCTTTTCCGTGGGCGACTGCGGCGGCGGAGTGGCTGTGGGCGGCGAGATTATGGAATTCTGCGATTCGATCGTGTGTGCTCTGGGGCATTGTGCTCTCCTTAGGTTTGGATGCGCAAGCAACGGCCCATCCTACTTTTTCATCATAGGCAGGTGGTTTGCGCCGGTAGAAGGCTGCCAGAATATTCTAGTGTGAAGAAAGATCAGAACGTACTGACGTGCGCCCGCCTTTGCGAGACAATCGCGTCAACAGCTTGAGAAACCGATGCTTGAGGAAGTAGAGCCTTGAATACCATTAGTCCCAAGGCCGGGAAACTGGCCACCCCCGCCGACCTGGTTGACATATCGAAGTTGCTTGCCGCCTACTCCGCGGATCAGCCTGATCCTCGTGTGCCGGAACAGCGGGTTGCCTTCGGCACTTCGGGCCACCGAGGCTCATCCTTCGATCGGTCGTTCAATGAATGGCACATACTCGCCATCACCCAGGCAATTTGCCTGTACCGCCGGGAGCAGAAAATCGACGGGCCGCTTTTCCTCGGCATCGACACGCACGCGCTTTCACGGCCGGCGTTGGATAGCGCCGTCGAAGTTTTGGCTGCAAATCGAGTCGAAGTTATGCTGGCGGAAAAAGACGAGTTCACGCCTACGCCCGCAGTCTCGCATGCCATCCTTACCTACAACCGCGGCCGCAAAACCGGCCTCGCCGACGGCATTGTGGTCACCCCCTCACACAACCCTCCTGAATCCGGGGGATTCAAGTACAACCCTCCTGAAGGCGGCCCGGCAGGGAGCGACGTCACCTCCTGGATTCAAAACAAGGCCAATGAGTTTCTCAGCGCGAAGCTGGAGGGCGTGCATCGCTTGCCGCTTGAGAAAGCTCTCTCCGCTCCTACCACGCACCGCCATGATTACGTAACAGCCTACGTTCAGGACCTGGGAAACATTATTGACATGGAGGCGATTCGCAGTTCCGGAGTGTGCTTTGGTGTACATCCTCTGGGCGGCGCCGGCGTGCATTATTGGGGACCGATCGCCGAACGCTACGGCCTGAATCTGAAAATGGTGAGTGACGTGGTCGATCCCACGTTTCGCTTCATGACGCTGGATTGGGATGGCAGGATCCGTATGGATCCATCGTCGAAGTACGCGATGCAGTCCCTGATTGCGCTAAAGGATAAGTTCGATGTTGCCGTCGCCTGCGATACTGACCATGACCGGCACGGCATCGTGACGCGGAGCAGGGGATTGATGCCCGCCAATCACTACCTTGCGACGAGCATCTTTTATCTTTTCGGGCATCGCCCGCAGTGGGGCAAGAAAGTTGCTGTGGGCAAGACGGCGGTCAGCAGTAGCATGATCGATCGCGTAACCGCGGGGCTAGGCAGAGACCTCTTTGAAGTTCCCGTAGGTTTCAAATATTTCGTGGATGGCCTGCTGGAGGGCAGGCTGGGATTTGTTGGGGAGGAAAGTGCCGGCGCCTCCTTTCTGCGTCGTGACGCGACGGTGTGGACCACAGACAAGGACGGCATCATCGCGGCGTTGCTGGCGGCGGAGATGACGGCCACGGTGAAGCGGGACCCGGGCGAGATCTACCATGAGCTCACGCAAAAATATGGCGACCCGTTCTACGACCGGACGGATGCGCACGCCACAACCCAGCAAAAGGCAATGCTGGCGAAGATGAGCAAAGAGAGCATCCAGAGCCCAACGCTGGCAGGGGAGAAGATCAAGACGATCCTGACCCACGCACCCGGGGATGGCCAGGCAATCGGCGGTGTGAAAGTGATCGCCGAAAACGGGTGGTTCGCGGCCCGGCCCTCCGGCACGGAGGAGATTTACAAGATCTATGCCGAGAGCTTTCGCAGCCAACAACACCTGGAACAGATAGAGGAGGAAGCACAGACCATCGTGGGTCAGGCGCTGAATGCCGCTGTGGTGCAGAAGGCCTGACAGGCTCCAAAAGAAACCGTAGGTCTCTCCACTACGCAACCCCGGTCCCACGTAGTGCCGCGCCTACGGCGCTCAGGATCCTCATCGTTGATACCCAGCCCTCCCGGGCTGGGCTGACGTTTGGCAGACGGCCCTCCGGGCCTTGATGACACGGTAGATCAGAACATCCTTGTCATGCCTGCAATTCTGGGTTGAATCGTGCTGTTTCTCTTCCGGTTCTCACACACCCTCTAAAGTCCATCGCTTTGTTTCCTGTATGTACGGGCTAAAAGCCCATTGAGGCCGGAGGGCCAGTCCGGGCAGTGGGGGGATCGCTACCCCGAGGCCCGGAGGGCCGTCCGCCAAACATCAGCCCAGCCCGGAAGGGCTGGGGAATCAAAGGTCGTGACTCCGAGCGCCGTAGGCGCGGCACTATACGCGGGACCTGACCGGCAACCCAACGCCGCGGGGACCGCTGCCCCCTCACGAAAACCCAAAAATCCTTTTCGCCGTGAGGCCGCGTATCTTTGCCTGGTCGGGGACCGGGACGAAGTCGAACATCAGGTCAAACAACTGAACAGCCTGGTGAAACTCGGTCATGTTTCCACCCCATTCTCCTGCGATCATCTTGTCCGGGCCGAATGCCTCGTACACTCGCTTCACCAGTGGCTTGGCATCCCGATGGGGAAAGGGTTCCCTGGACGCCGATGCCACACCTGTGGAAGAGAATTTCATGTATACGCGTGGGATTTGGGCTAGCTTGAGAACTTGCTCATATTCTTCGGGGGTCCCCTGGCCGGGGCGAGCCAGGTGATCCAGAATAACCGGCGTGTCAGGAAATTTGCTTGCCAACTCGCGAATGGCCACGGCGTAGTGCGGGATGCAGTGCATCTGAATCGCCAGCCCTAGTTCGTGTGCTGCACGCCAGGTCACCGCCATCTGCGGATCTTTGAGATCCCGGTCGCGGATGAGCCCACTGGTCGTGGAAGGCGTACCCGCCGCGTGAATCTCATGGATTCTTAACGCCACGATCCTTCCTGGATTTCTCTCCACCAAAGCCTGCATTCGTTTGGGAGTATCGGGGTTGATCGGATCGAACAGACAGGTTCCCTTAAAGAAGCCCGGCGAAGGCTCCTGAGCGAAAGAATATTCCAGGTAGCGATGATCATCCTGGTAGGGCTCGGGGTGAAC
>DASRRN010000349.1:0-17808 GCA_035695685.1 Acidobacteriaceae bacterium
CTTCGTAGTTCCTCGGGTTTGGATATGTTTAGCTTATGGGCGGCATGAGTGAGGTGAGCCATAATCCGATGCCTTATCGCTCCGCATCCCGCGAGTGTTGTTGTCGCCCACTCCCCCAAGTCGCCGCACTATGCTCGGATCTCGGCTAAAGGCGAAATCGCGCTCGATGGGTGACTCGCCCGGATTATTCGAAGTTGACACAATCAGGCACTTGTCCAATTAACCGACTTAGCGAAAAAGCAAACTCCAGCTTGTAATCCTGTGCCCAGTGGAGAGGAACCAACAAAAGGCAAAGATACAAAATTTCCGAGCGAACCGCGGACCGATGCGTCAATCCGGTATGACGCCAACGAGGCTGGTCCTCAAAGCTGCGTTCCTGTATGTGGCTGGCTTTGCCTTCTCGATGTGCACTCTGCCCCAGGGGCAGACAATCACCGGCACATGGCAGGGAACGCTGTCCGCCAAGGAGAGCCAACGCATCGTTCTTAAGTTTGCCAAGGGCCGACAGCAATGGATCGCAGCGTGGCTCCCTCACCTTCATCGACCGGGGACCATCCAGTCCTCCACCTCTTTCGGTCACATTCGCGCCGCCGGACTTGAGCGTGACGATTGCGGACATCAGTTATCGAGGCAAGCTAAGCGCGGATAGCAAATCGATCACGGGAGTCTGGCTTTGGGTGTTATGCGCTGGAGTCGACCCTCATGCGCGTTGCTGCGCAGTATGGTGCAAGGTGGATTGCAAATCCGATGAGGATATTGACCGAGGCCACGAACATCATTCCATCATCCAACGATTCTCGCGATAGAATCCGAGGGCGAAGAAACAGAACGCAAAGAAGAGGTGGAACCAGCACGGTACCCAAAGTGCGATGGGCGGCAATGACGTCATCGGAAGGCTGCGTTTCCTCCAATCGCTCGCTGCTCCGATGTGGTCATTCAACAAGGCTGCCACAAGCTGGGTATCCCGTGTATTCCGGGCCGTGCCGCTATTCTTACGCGCACTCTGAATGGCCGGCCGCCTTGCCACTATTGCAACCAGTGCGAGCGGGGATGCCGGATGAACTCGAATTTCAGCTCCAGCTTGACCCTGATTCCAACCGCTTTGGCCACAGACAAGAATCATACGCCGACGATCCTCGCATTGTCCTGGCGGGCTTCTGAATACTTGCTGAACAGGCCAGGCAATTGAGCTTGTAGAAGAAGGCCATAGGCACGGTGTGTCTCATTCGATTCCACGCCGCCACGGGTCTATCACTCTTATTCTGTAATACAGAACACATTTCCAAAATCTTGACAGCAGATTTGCTCTTGCTGGATGATCGTTCCTGAAAACGGCTTGTGTTGCCGTGGGGCATGATTCAGTTCTCGTGAGCCTTGTCGGAGCATCAACGTCTGACTTTAAGTCAGGGCCCGGCTTCCGGGTGTGCTCATGAACGAGCAGGTCCTCTAGATCATGAAAGCAAGCGTGAGGCTTAGATGAGCAAAAGTCCAATCACAGGCGTCGTTGTGCCTGTCGTCACCCCCGTAGATGCGCAAGATCGCGTCGATGAAGAAGCGTACCGGGGTTTGTTGCGATTCCTGATTGGAGCCGGGGTTCATGGAATCTTTGTCGGGGGTACTGCGGGAGAGGGGCCCATGTTGACTCCGGGCGAGTGGGAACGGATGGCCGGCATCGCGTTTGAGGAATGTCACGGCAAAGTTCACTTGTTGGGCGGAACGATTGACACCTCGACCAGCAGAGTAATTCGGAAAGCCAGGATCCTGGCCACAATCGGTTATGAGAATTATGTGGTTCTACCCACGTTCTATCTCAAGATAAAATTTCCTGATGAGCATCTCCGACTCTTTGGAGAATGCAAAGAAGCGGTGAGCGATCTGAATATGGTTGTCTATAATCTGCCGTCCATTGCCGGATCGTCCATTCCAATCGAGGTCATATGCCAGATGACTCGCCGCGGCTGGATTACATGCTGTAAAGACTCCTCGCAGGATATGGCTTACTTCGGCCGGCTGGTGTCCGAAGCGGGACCTCTCGGATTGGGAGTGCTGATTGGCTCGGAGCTGCACGCATCTGAAGCGCTGTTAAAGGGAGCACAGGGCCTTGTCCCCGTGAGTGCGAATTTTGAGCCGGGCACATATATTGCGGCGTACGAAGCACGCAAAGACCCGGAAAGAATGAAACCGATCCAAGATAGAATCTCAAGCGTTGTCCACAGCGTACTGCTTCAACCGCGATCCTGGCTATCGGCCGCGAAATATGCGTCGTCGGGTTTGGGCTACGGCTCCGGAAAACCCGTATCTCCGACAGAGCCGCTCAGCCCAGCAGAGCGACATCAAATAGATTTGTTCCTCGCGCCGTCCCGGTCAGCGTCGCGGGTGTAGTGCTGGAAGATACGGTTTCGAGCGACGTCACGTGCTTATCTCCGCAAGTCCAAGTTCGGCCTTCAGAAACGCGGCAACCGTAGCTGCCTCATTTGCCGCGAGGCTATGGGTAATTAAAGGACCGTTGAATCCCGTCCGCCGCAGAACTGTGAGGAAATGGCGGTAGTCGAGCACACCAGTGCCCGCCGCCACAACACGGCCATTGGTAAGACGATCCTTGGCGTGGGCGAGTGAGATTCGATCTCCGAGTAGAGCGATCGCGCTTTCGACTAATAGTCTTCGCCGTTGCGGACTGTCGACCTCGAAGAGATTGGCCGCGTCAAAGATAATCCGAATTCGTTTATCGCGGAAGGTATCAATCAGTTCCCGGGCCCGTTGCGCAGAATGGACAACATTTGCGAGCTCTGGCTCTACTCCAAGCATGATGTCGTATTTATCAGCAACCACAAGCAGGAGTTCGAACTCCTTGCACATCTCCCGCCATGCTTCGGCGCCAGAATTATCCGGGTGATAGCGCCATTGATCGTGTGGGTCGCAACTGCCTGTGCATACGGCGAGGAGGCTGGTCCCAAGGCGGTGCGCGGATTGGGCTATGGCTGCAAAGCTGCGACGGCCCTCTTCGCGCTTGCTAAGGTTTGGATCGACCATGTTATAGGTAGCCGACACGGCAGCGATGGCCACGCCTGTTTTTACTGACGCTATGTAAACTGCCTCAGCAGTCTCATCGCCGATCTCCAGCGGAAGCGGGGAAAGGCCAGAGCAGGCCATGTTATATTGAACGGCTTCGTAGCCGGCCCGGCGCGCCGACGAGAGAACCTCCTGCGGCGTTGCCCCGGCGAAGGTTCTGGCAAAAATCCCAAGCTTCATCGTAGGCCCCCCAGCACCTCGGCTAAGCGGACTGGCTGCCTGGTTCTGACCGATTGGGAGATTCCCACCATGCCGAGAACGGATGTGAGCCCGTCGTCAATGTCTGCGCCGGTCATCGGTGCATGGTCAAGGATCGCTGCTGCAAAGCCCTCCAGTTGGCGCCGGTAGAAGTGTCCGTCTGCGCCAAGCAGACGGGTCGTGGTTTCGTTGGATTCGTGAAAAATGTCAACGTCACTCGTCTTGAAGAGCCAGGGATTATAGGTCTTGCCGACAACACTGCCGTGCTCGCCGTAGATTTGGAAGCCTTCGTGCCAATCCATGCGGACCGCCACCGTCAGGTCGAGGTGGCCGATCGCACCGCTGGAGAAGGCGACGTCAACAAACCAGCAGTACGCTCCGAATCTTTGCCGCAAACGCGCATCGACCTCGACGATCTCTCCACCGAGATAGCGCGCGGTGTCGAGCAGATGGCAGCCATGGGCCAACATGTAATAGTGCTCGAGATTGGCCTTCGGATCGGCTGGCGGCCGTTTGACATTGGAACTCGTGATGAGGTGAGGTTGCACTGCGTCGGTCAACTGGTACCGATGTGTGGAGTCGCAGTACCAGGCCTTCAACGCCAGCAGGTCGCCCATCTCACCGTCGATGAAGGCTTTCGCGCTCTGCAATCCAGCGTCAAAGCGCTTCATATGGCCGACTTGAAGCAGCTTGCCGGATTGCTGCACTTCGCGCTTCAGATCCTGAACTTCTTCAACATTCACGCCAATCGGCTTCTCGCAGAGAACATGCTTGCCCGCCCTCAGCGCCGCAGTGGCCGCAGGCACATGGAAGGTATCGGCCGTCGCAATGACGACCGCCTCAAGGCCTGGATCGGCAAGCATCTCATCGTAATCCCGAAAGGATTTTTCTGGTTTGTGCATGCACGCCATACGCTCCCGCAGGTCATCCGCCACGTCGCAGATTGCATACAGCTCAGCGTTGTGTGCCTTTGCTGCACTTTCGAAGTGCGCCGCCTGGGCGATGGCGCCACAACCAAGTATCCCGACTTTCAGGCGACGCTCATCTTTTAACATGGTGCCGGCCGGCGAATTCCTTTCGCAGCATCAGTTGAACATTTCGGCAATATCCGATGCCTGCCTAAAAGCCGCGGCCAATTCTCGCCTGTAGGGACGCTAATTCTCCGCTCGGTATCCAAGTTGATGCGAGATTTGGTCGCTGCCCAGCAGCAGTGCATTTCGCATGGTCAAACGGCGTGTAGAAGTTATCCTTGGTTTGGGCATGGCGAAACTAAGGCCCACCGCCGGCCCACCGGGAAACAATCGTACGGGAACCGCAATGCAGTAGATCCCCGGTCCACTTTCTTCATCGTCGTAGGCAAACCCTGTTTCGCGCACGGCTGACAATTCTTCGAATAACGCTGAGAACGTCCTGATGGTTTTCGGCCCTAGAGGAGTGAGCTTTGCTCCCTTGTACCGCCGGCGAATCTCTTCCGGAGCAAGAGCCGATAAACAGACTTTGCCGAGAGCTGTAGCGTGAGCAGGTGCACGCGATCCTAAGAGAAAATGGTTGCGCATAGTCTCCCGGCTCTCTTCTCCAGCGATGTAAACAATTTCGGTTCCTTCGAGAACCGCCAGGTTAACCGTCTCGTTGTGCTCCCGGGCCAACCGATGGATAACAGGCACGCCAAAAGTCAGCAGCTGGTACTGGTCGGAAAGCTGTTGTCCTAACCTTGCAATTCTGCCCCCCAATATATATCGGGAGCCCGCCGGATGGGTTACCACGTACCCCTCTTCTTTCAATGTGGCCAGCAGACGGTGGACCGTACTTTTGCCAATGTGCAATGCCTCACTCAATTCCGTGATGCCAAAGCCGGCAGGCCTTTCGGCGAGCACATCCAAAATGCGCAGGGCCTTGACCAGCGATTTCACAGGATATTTGTTCTTTGAGGCTGCACGTCGCATGATTTTCTCGCAAGCTTGTTACGCGAGCTGTGATTCTACCATGCAGAATCATCTCCGCGGACTTAGCCTGTCGTCCGTGTACAGCCCGCTGCCGCGGGATCTGCGGCGGGCGGCACGGTGGATCAACTGTTCGACACGGTATAGCTCACACCTACCTGATATCACGGGCATTTGTCTGTTGCGATCTAACCGGAGCGCCGGCTATCACAACAATCAAAAGTAAGCCTTGGGCGGCAAATCCCCAGGCCTCTCTACGCAGCGGCTCCATCCCGCTTCAAAAAGCGGCGAGCGTTCTTTTTATTGGATTCCGTATTACAGAATACCGATGCGTTATACGGAACACTCGCGGTCGGGATGATAGCATGGTCGAATTCGAGTTACGATCGCTCGCACGACTCCCTGGGAGACTATTCGCAACCATGAAGCTCCGATCCCTCTTGTCGATATCCGTTCCATGTTTCCTGATGTTTGGCACCGTAGCCGTGTGGGGTCAGACGCACCGTCTAACTTCCGCGGACCTCTGGAAGACCGGGCACGTTCCTTTTTCCTTTCGGTACGATGGCAAGGAATCGGCACAGGTAATGCCGACGTGGCGGGTTTCACACGCGGAGATGGGGGAGGGAACCACCCGCTACTCGTATGTGGATCCGAAGACCAAGCTCAAAGTCACCGCCGAGGTCCGCTATTATCGCGACTTTCCCGCCGCAGTCGATTGGGTTATCAGGTTTCGCAACGATGGCACTTCGGACACGCCGATTATCGAGAACATTCTGCCGCTCGATTGGGCCATCGCGCCGTCGCCGGGGGAGTGCATCATCCGCCATGCGCGGGGCAGCGATGCGAGTGCAGAGGATTTCAAACCATTGGAGGAGCGTTTTGGTCCGGGCGCTATCGACCACCTGGAATCTCCGGGAGGAGACCCATCCAGCCGGAATACGCTGCCTTTTTTTAATCTCCAAACCGGCGACCACGGCCTGATCGGAGCCGTCGGCTGGACAGGCGACTGGAAGGCCGATTTTGCCTATTCCGGTGATGGAAAAGCCATCACGATGACGGCCGGGATGAAAAGGACGCACCTGGTGGTTCATCCGGGTGAGGAGATTCGCACGCCACGCATCGTGCTTATGGATTGGAGCGGTGATAATTGGCAGGATTCGCAGAACATCTGGCGGCGTCTTCTGCTCGCGCATTACACCCCCCACGACAATGGCAAGCCGATGATGGGACCGATTATGTTCGGCAGTTGGGGATCGGAGGAGATCGACCACAAGATCGCGTATATCCAGTGGGTTCATGACCACAAGATTCCGGTTGAACTCTATGCTGTGGACGCCGGCTGGTACGGTGATTCGTTCGGGGCCGAGACCGATCCGACCAACCCCTGGTGGAAGAATCGTGGCGACTGGTTTCCTAGTCCCAGGTATTATCCCAATGGCATCAAGCCGCTTGGTGAGGCGCTCAAAGCCGCCGGCTTCGGTTTTTCTCTCTGGATTGAACCGGAAACCAGCATGCCAAATAGAAAAATCATCAAGGATCATCCGGATTGGTATCTCCATACCGATCATCCGGTGAATCCTGGCGTGGCGTTGGCGAACCTGGGTAATCCCGTCGTGCTCAAAGGCATCACCGACATGGTTTCCGGCTTCATCACGGATTTCGGGATGACCTGGTACCGGCAGGACTTCAACATCCCGCCGGAACGCTATTGGGAGCTTGCCGACACGCCGGATCGCATCGGCATGACTGAGATTGCCCATGTTGAGGGTCTCTACAAAATGTGGGACGATCTGCTCGCCCGGCATCCCGGCCTGCATATTGACAACTGCGCCAGCGGAGGCCGGCGCATCGATATCGAGATGATGTCACGCAGCTTCGTTGTATGGCGGACAGATCACGGATTCCTCGATACATTGGCCGAGCAAGCTCAGACCCAGGCCCTGGCTCCCTGGGTGCCGGAGAACATGGCGTTCGAGAGCTATACCCAATCCAAACCATGGAAGAAGTTTGGGCCGTTTAGTACGCCGGAGAACTTGTATCTCATGCGTCTTGGCTACGGTGCAGGGTACGGCACAAATCCGGGAGAAGCGGGCGTCGACAACCAGGAATGGGTGGCGTGGATCAAGCAAGCCATCGCCGAGTATCAGCAAGTGCGTCCGTATTTCTATGGTGACTTCTACCCGCTGCTGCCTTACAGCCTTGGCGCGGACGTCTGGACGGCGTGGCAGTGGGACAGGCCAGAAAGCAAAGACGGCATAGTTATCGTCCTGCGGCGGCCGAAAAACACAACCACAAATATGCAATTAGATCTTCAACACCTGAAGCTTGATAGGTCTTACGAGGTGGAGATACGGAGCACCAATGGCAGAGCCCCGGTCAAAGAGATGAAGGGGATTGAGCTGGCCCATTTGCAAATTACGCTGGCGGATTCCCCGAGCTCCGCGCTTGTGTTCTATCGGCAAAAGTAGCGGTTAACGCTGATAGTAGTTGGCGGTCCCAATGGCAATCACAGCCACAACCAGTAGAAAGATACCCAGGTAAAACGAGCGATAGATGCTGCGCTTCATCATGCGCCATTCACCGGTGAAAACCGCAGCCATCTGGCCGCAGATGATCATGGTGATCGTGAACATTGCGAAACCAATCGAAACCCCCAGGGTCCCAAGAAAAGTGGTAGAGCTGCTATAGAGGGCGATGCCGCCCATCCACATGAGCGCCATCACGGTCGGGTATATGATCTCGCCGAATTTCTTGCCGAAATAGCCCCACGTCTTATTCTTTGCCAGCAAGTAGACGCTGTACGCGATGTTTACCACGGAACCGCCCAACAACGCGATGGGCCAAATGGCAAACGGAGCCCATGCCGGTCGGCCGCCCTGAGCCACTGCTTTCTGTAGAATTCCAGTGCTGTAAGCCAAAGAGATGTTGAGTAAAGAGGAGAGCACGCCAGAGATTACGGCGATGCTTAAGTAGAGAATGTATTGAGCGGGCGTAGAGCCGGTCTGCGCCATCGCGCTTTCGCTCGAAGAGAATCCCGCTCCGCGTCCCTGACTTTTGGCTTGATTCTCACGCCGGTACCCACTCCATCCGCAAAGCGCAACGCCCGCTACAGTGACCGCGGTTCCGAACAAGATATATAAGCCGCTCTTCTCGAAAAGTACGTTCGAGTGCAATAGGAAGAGCGGTATGAGGGTTCCTACAGCAACGCCTACCCCGTTGAGCACTGCACCTGATACAGCAAGCCCGAGACGGTATAAGGTGACGCCGGCGCCCAACTGCGCCAGGCCCCAAAGCAAACCGAAGCCAAAGGGCAGCAGCAATTCCCGAGCCGTTAGCGACCCATACACGCTGTTAAGGTGCGGCAGCAGCACATAAGCCAGGGCGGTGGGAGCGAGGATCAAGGAGACGATGGCATAGACAAGCCAGAAGTTTTCCCACTTCCAAAATCTCGCCAACTTGATCGACCAGCCCGATAAGCCCATGGTTATGCCGGCCAGCAGAGCGAGAACAAAACCTGTGATAAGAGGCATCGTTGGTAGTTTTCTTTTTCGAAGCGGCTCATCTTAACCGACCGTTCCTGCCCCAGTCAATGCACGTAGAAATGTGTTCTGCACTTCAGAACGAGGTGAGGCTGGAATGCCTGGTGAGTCTACTCTGCGCCCGGATGCCTGGTTCATCTTCCCGTCGTCGTTCAGCCAATTGAACACCGTCGCTCCGAGGCCGCCATTTTTGCCATACTCGAGCATTACTGTCCTTTTGGTGGCCGGGTATGAAGTCGATTCGCGTGCTTCTCGTCTTGCCCTCTTTGTTACTCGGAATTTGTCACGCAGCGGCGACGAGTGACAGTGCGACTGCGGCACAACGGTGGGTGGCAGCCAAGTTTCTCGGGGTCGAGGAGCCGGCTCCTTCAGGAAAGTCATTTTTGGAGGCCCGGCTCAAACCAAATGCGCTGATCCGCGATCGCATTGAGGGGCGCCCGCTCATGATCGTCGACCAGAAATTCGACAACGGGATCGCCATGCGCTCACCCGGTGAGATCGTTATCCGCTTGTCCTCGAACGCGAGCAGTTTTGAGGGGACGGTCGGTGTCGATAGCAACGATCTCGGCTACTACGCCAACACCGGCAGGGGCAGTGTAGTGGCCTCGATCGAAGCCGGAGGACGGCAACTTTTCGAGTCACCGGTCTTGCATGAAGGCATGAAGGGTCTGCCGTTCCGGGTGGAACTTGGAGGCGCGCGTGAAATCACTCTTCGCCTGAAGGCGGTAGGCGAGCGGCCACCCACGTACCAGGCAGAGTGGGATCAGGCCGATTGGGGAAATGCTACCGTAACGCTCTCCGACGGCAGCAAGCTTCTGTTGTCATCTCTCCCCACCGGCCCGTTGGCGCAGCAGTTCTCACTCAAACCGCCTTTCTCTTTTCAGTTCGGCGACCAATTATCGTCCGACGTGTTAACGAAATGGCCCGTCGATCGCAAAACCCGGCAGATCGACGATCAGAGGACGGAATACACATCGGTCTACCAGGATCCGGTGACTCACCTGGTTGTCCGTTGCGTGGCTGTTGCCTATCACGATTTTCCTATCGCCGAGTGGACGCTCTATTTCAAGAATGCAGGGTCGGCGCGAACGCCGATCCTGCAGGATATCAAGGCTATTGACACCGAATTTGAAGGTGATGCGCAGGGCACGATGGTGCTTCATCACTCCCGGGGAAGCAGCGACTCGGCGAACGACTATGAGCCGCTGGAGACGCCACTGCCCACGAGCGCACAGGAGCACTTTGCATCGGTAGGCGGCCGCGGGACCGATGGCGAGATGCCATACTTCAACCTCGCCGCCCCGGGGCGGGGCGTGATCTTTGCCCTTGGCTGGCCCGGACAATGGTCGCTCGACCTCTCACGCGATCAGTCGGCGCAGGTACACGTAAAAGGCGGCCAGGAGTTAACACACTTTTGGCTGGCGCCTGGGGAAGAGGTACGCACGCCTCTCGCCGTGGTCCAGTTTTGGGAAGGCGATTGGATCGACGGCCAAAATGCTTGGCGCCGGTGGATGATCGCACACAATTTGCCCCGCCCAGCGGACAAGCTTCCTGCGCCCTTTGTTTCCGGCGGCAGCGGCCGCTACACCATCGAAATGCAGTTTGCAACCGAAGAAAATCAAAAGAAATATATCGATCAAACCCTGCAGGATGGCATCCCCATCAACTACTGGTGGATGGATGCCGGATGGTACCCCTTCACCGTGGGTTGGTGGAAGACGGGGACCTGGGATCCGGATCCGAAGAGGTTTCCTAACGGGCTCAAAGCAGTCGCCGACTACGCCCACGCGAAAAACTTAAAGGTGATTCTCTGGTTCGAGCCAGAGCGAGTGACCCAGGGCTCATGGCTCGACCAACACCATCCCGAGTGGCTGTTAAGCCCCGATGGAAAAGACAAGCTGCTTGATTTGGGAAATCCCGAGGCCTGGCATTGGCTGACCGACCATGTAAGCGGAATGATTGCCAACACCGGCATCGACGTTTATCGTCAGGATTTCAACTTTCCCCCACTGCAAATATGGCGTGCCAACGATGCTGCCGATCGTCAGGGCATTACTGAGATCAAACATGTCGAAGGCTATTTGGCATATTTCGACGAATTGCGTCGGCGTTTTCCGAATCTCTTGATTGACACCTGTGCGTCGGGCGGCAGACGCAACGATCTCGAAACCTTGCGACGCGCCGTGCCTCTGTGGCGTAGCGACTACCCGTATAAGCCGATATCCCAGCAAGCGGAGACCTACGGTCTTTCGCTTTGGATCCCCTTTTACGGTACTGCAGTCAATTCGCTCGACCCATATGTCTTCCGCAGCCAGATGACCCCGGCGCTTGGTTTTGGATTAGATCACCAGCAGATCGACGGACAGCAACCGGTAGCGGTCCACCTGCTCAAGCAGTGGCGCGACGTCGTGGACTATTTTTATGCAGACTTTATCCCCCTCACCTCTTACAGCCTGGGAAGTAACACATGGATGGCCTGGCAGTGGAACAGGCAGGATGAAGGAACCGGGGTGGTTGAGGTCTTTCGCCGCGAAAGCAGCCCCTTTACTACAGCTCAGTTTAAACTGCGTGGTCTCGATCCCGCGGCGCACTATAGCGTAAAGAATCTGGATTCTCTGCAGTCAATGGAGTTCACTGGCAAGGTGTTGATGCAAGAAGGCCTTCCTGTCGCTCTTCAGAGTCCACCCGCCTCCGCACTTCTCATGTATAAAAAGAGCGCTCAACAATGATCAGCATCAGCAGGAGAGAGTTTCTTTCGGCCATGGCCATCGCAGGCATGGGACGGGTAGCAACCACCGGGTGGCCGGCGTATGCGGAGAAGCCGCTTCTTTCCGGCGCGGACCAGGCGTTCCTGGGCGATCAGGCGCGCGCCATTCTCGACTCGGCCCGCCTGATGCCGGGGCAAGAGAAGGGAAAGTATCGGAACCTTACCCCCTACGAAGTTCACGTGCCGGGCGGCAACATGGGCTATCCAGCCTTTTGGGTTCGCGATGCCGTGATGATGCTGGAGAGCGATTTTATTGAACTGGCTGAGCTTGAAGGATGGATTCGCCTGATGTCGTCAGTACTGCGAGACCAGGATTGGAATGTGCGGCCCGGCGTAGTTGTGCCGGCGTTTGCCGTTCCCGATCACATTAACCTGGACGGCAAACCCACGTTCTACCCCGGTAACTATGAAACAGGCACCAAGCAGGGCGGCAATCCGTTTGGCAAGTATCCGCCATTGGACGACCACTTCTACTACATCTTCGCTGCCTGGTATCAATGGAAGAAATCTGGCAGCACGGCTTTCTTTCGCTCGAAAATGAAAACGGCATTTGGCGAAATGCAGCTCGCGGAGCTGTGTCAGCGCGTCTATCGTGTGGCGCCAAGCGACCCCGCGACGGCACTGTGCACTGCAGGCAATGTGGATACTGAGAATGCGAAGGATTTTGGCTTTTGTGACAGTGTTTCGAAGAGTGGGAAATTGTTGTTTACCTCGGTACTGAAATATGTTGCCGGGTTGCGGCTTGCGGAGTTGTTGACCGCCGCCGGCCTTGCTGATAAGACGGCGGCGCTCCGCAGTGATGCGCGCAAGATCAAAGCCGCGATTCCGGCGACGTTTTTACATCCTTCACCCGATGGAAAGGAAGCGTGGCTCGATTCGGCAACCGGGGTGGGGCACCAACCCGATGTTTGGGGCAGCGCATACGCGGTATACAGCGGCGCGGTGGATCCGGCGACGGCGGCCGAAATTGGACGCGCTCTCGTTCGCGCATACCACGAGAAAACCGCGGTGCGTGAAGGCTGTGTAAGCAATGTGCTATCGAACGACGCGGCCAACCCCAAGGGTTGGCAAAAGACGCTCTCTGCGCCGGGCGTTTATCAGAACGGCGGGTATTGGGGAACGCCGGTTGGTTGGTACCTGGTAGCGATGCACAAGCGCGATCAAGCGGCCGCGGCGGCGATGGCACGTGACTATATTGGATTCCTGCGCAACAACCATCGGCCGGACGGGCTAGCCGAGTCGTGGGAGTGGTTCAATCCGGACACCGGCAGGAATGCAAATCCACTCTATGTCGCTACCATCGATCTTCCTTATGGCTGCCTGTGCGAGTCAGGCTTGATTGCTCGAAAGAAGTAATCAACGTGGTAAATTGGCGTGTGATTCGATTCCTGGTTCTAATTCTTCCTTTGGCAGTTGCGCAGGCGCAAAAGGCCGCCGTCAGTCCGGCGATCGAGCAACTGGTGGCAGAAGCGCACCAGGCGCAGTCGCAAGGCGACCTTGCTACCGCTATCGCTAAATATCAAAAGATCCTGCAGATCGCTCCCCGTCTGGCTGCAGCCTACAACAACCTCGGCATGCTGTATTTACAGCAGCATGATCTTCCTCAAGCGGTCGACGTTCTCGAGAAGGGGTTGAAGATCGATCCCACTGTCGTCGCTACTTCGGCTTTGCTTGGGTCGGCACAATTCTCCATGGGCCAGTACAAGGAGGCCCGTCCGCATCTCGATGCGGCGGTGCACGGAAATCCGAAAGATGATTATGCCCGCAGATTGTTAGCCCGCGATCTGATCAGCCTGAAGGATTACCAGGCCGCTGTTGTCGAGCTGCGTACGCTGGTTGCCCACGATCCCAAAGATCAGGATGCGTGGTACCTGCTGGGTAAGACGTATCTGCAGCTCTCTGAATCCGCCCTGGGCAAAGTAAACGAGATCGATCCCAACTCGGCCCTGTCGCAGGAGATTGCAGGCGAAGTGATGCAAAGCATGGGAAACAGCGATGGGGCGCTGGGGGCCTACAAGAAGGCAGTCGAGATTGCTCCGCAGCAGCCCGGTACGCATGAGCATCTGGCGGATGAATATTGGACGCTGGGAAAATGGGAATCCGCGCGCGACGAATTCCAAGCCGAACTGGTCAACGATCCAAATAATTGCCAGGCCCGTTGGAAGATGGCGAACTCACTGCTTAGCATGCATGGGCCACCTGACCAGGCATTAAAGGAGCTCAATACGGCCATTGAACAGTGTTCCGACCTGATGCAGGCTCGAGTTGATCGTGGCCGTGCTTTGATCGCGTTGGGACAAGCGGGGGATGCGCTGCCAGATTTGCTCCTCGCTGAAAAGGCAAACCCCGACGAACCCAGCATCCATTTCTATCTTGCCAACGTTTACCGGGCCCAGGGACGCGCCGATGACTCCCACAATGAAATGC
This sequence comes from Acidobacteriaceae bacterium, assembly GCA_035695685.1. GTDB lineage: Bacteria > Acidobacteriota > Terriglobia > Terriglobales > Acidobacteriaceae > PALSA-350. The sequence continues at coordinate 13,941 of DASRRN010000349.1, forward strand.
AGACTTATAAGAATCTGATGGACAGCGAGACTCAGTCGGAATCGAAACGGGCGGCCGAAGAGCAGAAGATCATGAGCGACACTCACTAGCCCGAAACTCAACTACTGTGGTTTCGCGTGTCCGGATCCTTCGCGCAGAGTCACCATGCGATCGGCGTTGCCGCCGCCGAAGGTTTCGGTCCGCCCGGTAGGCCAACGTACGTCGATCCATTCCACCTTCGATCTTTGGCCCAGGCCAAAATGCAATCGTAGATCGTTGCTTGAATCGTAGCTGGAACCACTGCGCACTTCATCGACCCAGGTGCGGTCGCCGGCGTTCACTTTCACCCTCGCGCCAATGCCATCGCGGTTCGACTGCACCCCAACCAGGCGGACTCCCAGCCAGTGATTTGCATTCTTCGCCTGGTTTACCAGGACCATCGGATGGTCGTTCATATTGTTGACCACAGCCTCCAGGCGCCCGTCGTTCCACAGGTCGCCGATCGCGAGGCCGCGGCTCGGTGCCGCCACCGTGATCCCGGGACCGGAGGTTTTGGAGATGTCCTGAAACTTCCCATTGCCGAGATTGCGGTAAACGATGCGTGGCTCCCGATAAGTAGAGCCCAGCTTCCCGTTATCCACTTCCGGATAGACATGGCCGTTCGCGACCAGAAGATCCGGCCACCCATCGTTGTCTATATCCATAAACATCGTTCCCCAACCAAGATCCTGCGGATTGATGCCAACCCCACTTTGAAATGTCAGGTCTGAGAAGGTTCCATTTCTGTTGTTGTGGTAAAGGGTTGAGGTGTCATCGGAAAAGTTCGTTTTGAAGATATCGAGCTGGCCATCGCCGTCGTAGTCGGCAACCGTGGAGCCCATGCCGGCCTGCTCACGGCCTTCCTCGTCGAACGCGACACCGGCATCCGCCGCCATATCAGTAAACGTGCCGTTATGATTGTTGTGATAGAGCTGGGAGGGTGTGGAGTCGCACGCCACATAGATGTCCGGCCATCCGTCGTCGTCGTAATCGATCGTGGAAACGCTGAAGCAGTGGTGTCCCGTGGTGTTCTGGATGCCGCTGCTCTTGCTCACATCCTCAAACTTGCCGTTGCCCAAGTTGTGGTAGAGAAGGTTGGGCGCGCTGGGTAAGCCGCGTGGCCCGCAGAAGGTCGGCACCCCTTTCCAAATGCAATAGCTCGCCTGCCCCGGAGCGGGGGTGTCTGCCAGGTTGAGATGGACATAGTTGGCAACCATCAAGTCCAGCTTGCCATCGCGATCATAGTCAACAAACGCGCAACCAGTACCCCACTCTTTTCCGGTGCCGGCTACTCCGGCAGCTCCGGCGACTTCCTTGAAAGTTCCGTCTCCCGCATTGTGATAGAGTCGGTTCTTGCCGTAGGCGGTTACGTAGAGATCGTCGTATCCATCGTTGTCGTAGTCGCCGGCGCACACGCCCTGCCCCCACGTCGTGCCGAGCAAGCCGGCGTGTTCCGTTACGTCGGTAAACGTGCCATCGTGATTGTTATGAAAGAGGTGGCTGCTCGGTTTCGAAGAAGTCCCTTGTGACGCGTCGTCAAGCGTTGTGCCATTTACGAAAAAAATATCGAACCAGCCGTCGTTGTCATAGTCCAGGATAGCTACGCCGCTCCCGGTGGATTCGATGATGTAGCGCTTCGATTGAACGCCTCCGTTCACATCCGTCATCCTGATTCCGGCGCTCTCGGCCACATCGACAAACCATGCCGGAGATTGGTGATCCTGAGTCGCGGGATAGATGCCGTTCGCGGGGCCCGTTGCTGGGGTAGGGAGCAGGAGGAAGGCACAGATGATCCAATGGGCAAGAGAGTGCACGATCCCTTGAAATGGAAGGTATGGAAGCCCGGCACGCATCGGTCCTGATCGTACCGCAAAGCCGGTCCACTCGCCCAGGCTTGGCCGCAGTTGATACTATCGACCGTCACGCTTGGGAGGCCTCCGATGCATGTTCGTGCTGTCATTCTGTGTGCTCTCTCGGCCGCTCTGGTTAGCCGCGCCGGATCGCAAACACTGCAGCAGCCCACTCTCTATGTGATTCCCCACACCCACTGGGAGGGCGCGGTCTTCGAAACTCGTGAGGAATATCTCCAGGAGGGCTTGCCCAACATTGTGCAGGCCCTCCATCTTTTACGCACTTTCCCCGACTACCGCTTTGTGTTGGACCAGGCTGCCTACGTCAAGCCCTTTCTGGAAAGGTATCCCCAGGATTCGGCGGAGTTTCGACGCTACGTCTCGCAGGGCAGGTTGCAAATCGTTGGCGGCACAGACGTGATGCTCGATGTCAATATTCCGAGCGGCGAGTCATGGATTCGCCAGGTGCTCTATGGCAAAGACTACTTCCGAAAGGCGCTCAATGTGGACGTGTCTACAGGATGGGCACTCGATACCTTCGGCCACCACGCCCAGATGCCGCAGCTGCTCAACCTGGCAGGTTTCAAATCGTACTGGTTTCAACGCGGACCTCACAACGATGCCCCATCCGAGTTTCTCTGGGCTGGTCTGGACGGAACCAGAATTCCTGCCTTCTGGCTACCACTCTCGTATGCGCTGTTCTATCCATCCCCCAGGAATATCTTTGAGTTTTCCCGCTATTCACGGCAAACCTGGGCCGGCCTCGGAAAGTATTCCCACTTTGATGATCGAGTGGCCGTGGCTGGAATGGACGTAATCTCGCCGGAGCAGGAACTGCCGGAAATGGTCCGCAGGTGGAATGCCCAGGGCAACGCGCCTTTTGCAGAACGTTTTGCGGTGCCTGCGGACTTCGAAAAGTTAGTGGCGCAGCGGACAGATCGCCCTGTAATCGAAGGGGAATTGAATCCAGTTTTCCAGGGTACTTACAGCAACCGAGTGGAACTGAAGCAATGGATGCGCGAGGATGAGCAGATCCTGAACAATTCGGAGAAAATAGCTGCCGTGGCCGAATTCCTGGGCGCGGCACCGCCCGGCGAAACGAGGCAGTGGCAAGCGTGGGAACCGGTCCTCTTCAATCAGGCGCATGATCTTACTTCCGGCACCATGGTCGATAAGGTCTACCAGGACACCATCCGGGCGTATGAGTATTCCCGGGATCTGGGCGATGGACTGGTACAAAGCAGTCTCGACGCCATTACATCCGGAATCGACACTACCAGTCATGAGAAGGGCGCTATTCCGATTCTGGTCTTCAACACGCTCGGTTGGCCGCGCACAGATATCGCTCAGGTGGAAGTGAGCTTTCCTGGTCCTGGAGTGAGAGAGATCGGGCTCCACGGTGCCGATGGCGAGAGAGTGCCTGTTCAGATTCTCAAGGCAGAGCGGGATGCCGATGGTGGTATCCGAAGCGTTACGGTTACTTTCATCGCCCGTGATGTTCCGGCGATGGGTTGGGCAATATACTCGATCGCCCCGTCGCAGGTCGTCAATGAAGATTCCGGCGCAGACCTCAAAGCTTCCACCATGCATGTGGACAGCGGGACGATCGAAAATCAGTTCTATCGAGTAGGCTTCGATTTGTGGACCGGCGCAACGACCAGTCTGGAGCTAAAGTCGAGCTCGGAGCCGTGGCAGGTGTTGGCCGATCGGCCCGCGAACATCGTGGCCTGCGAACAGGACGGCGGCGATCCATGGGAACTTTATGGCACGTTGAATGGCGCTAGGCTCACCGCGATGACTCGTCCCACCGGCCTCCCCGAACCTGACCGCGCGCATTTCAGCAACGAATGGGTGGGCGGGAGTGGAAAAATCACTTCTGGGCCGGTTTTTTCGGAGTTCAGCATTCATCACCTGTTTGGCAACGATAGCTTTTCGACCAGGGTGCGCGTGTACTCGGGGATCCCTCGTATTGACATCGAGACCACGATTCTCAACAACGA